>CAZXNN010000129.1:0-8319 GCA_964641915.1 uncultured Nitrospira sp.
GACGGTGATTGAAGAGGACGTCGAATTTCTCCTGCCCAAAGAACTCGTTCAGATCGAATCGGCCAGCAAGCCCGCCGCGGGCGCCGCCAGATAATCGTCGCATTCTGATAAATTCATATATCTAGTAGGGGGCTGAACGGCCCCCTACTACCCGCGGTATTTTATTTTGATTTCCTTTTGGCCCTATGTTACAAGGGCCGAGCTATTTTCCCGCTCGCCAAGCTGGCTGCTCAACCAAGGGTGAATCGATGTATTTGAAATCGCTCGATATGCTGGGGTTCAAGTCATTTGCCGAGTCGAGGATCGAGTTCCCGCAAGGGGTGACTGCTATCGTCGGCCCCAACGGTAGCGGCAAGAGCAACGTGGTAGACGCCATTCTCTGGGTGTTGGGCGAGCAGAGCACCAAGACGCTGCGAAGCGAGAAAATGGAAGATGTGATTTTTAACGGCACCGAATTGCGCAAGCCCCTCGGGATGGCCGAGGTCTCGCTCATCATCGGCGGACTTGATCACCAGACCTTGCTGCAAGAGGGTGGCTCGGGATTGCCGAGCGAGTTGACCGAGTTCCAAGAGCTCATGATCACGCGGCGGCTCTATCGGAACGGGGACAGCGAATACCTCATTAACAAGACGGCCTGCCGGCTCAAAGATATCCGGACGCTGCTCATGGATACGCGTGCCGGGAGCAAGGGACATACGGTCATTGCCCAGGGCCAGATCGATCAGATTCTGAACGCGTCGCCTCAAGACCGGCGCGAGTTGATTGAAGAGACGGCCGGGATCGTCCGGTACAAAAAGCAGAAAGCTGAAGCCCTTCGCAAGCTCGACACGACCCAGCAAAACATGCTGCGCGTCCGTGACATCATCGCGGAAGTGAAAAAACAGCTGAATTCGCTGGAGCGGCAGGCGCGGCAGGCGCGCACCTATCAGACGTTGCAGCAAGAAGCGCGGGCCGTTGAGATCGAGCTATTGACCAGGGAGTTCGTTGCACTACGGGCGGGTTTGAAGGACGTTGAAGCCGAAGTGCTGAATCTCGATCAACAAGAATCCGAAAAATCTGCCGGGCAGGCGCGGTTCGCGACGGATTTGGAGCAATCCCGTTTGCGGGCGATTGAAATCGGCGAGTCGACCGGTAAGATCCGCGAAGAACTGGGCCGGATCGAGCACCAGCAGGCGCAGGCGCTGACGGCGGCCGAAGTCGAGCGGAACCGGAGCCAATTATTTGAACAGCAGCAACAGCAAGAATCCCATGAGTTGGAAAGTCTGGCGAACGCCCAGGAGGAGTTGTCGCACTCGCTGGAAACCATCGAAGCGTCGCTGGTCTCGCTTGAAGAGGAGTTGCTGTCGCGCGAGCAGGCCTTTGCCGCGTTGGATCAAGATATGGAGCGTCTCCTGCATCAGAGAGCTTCTGCCGTGGCGGAGGAAGAGCGCGGACGTCTCGACATTATGCAGCTGGCTGTTCTGGTGGCGAATACCGAACAGACGGTGGCGCAGTTGATTGCCCGAATGGGCGAAGTCTCCGATCGGGGGGGCAAGCTGGCCGTGGAGCAAGAAGAGTTGGAAGGTCATCGATCGACGGCGTTGACGCGCCATGAAGCCTTGAGACAGGAGTATGGCGAGGCCGGGCGCATGGTCGCCACGATTCGCGCGCAGCAAGAGAGCGTCCAAACTGAGGCGTCCAATGTGGCGGCTGAACAGCAGGAGCTTGATCGTGTCATCCTCCAGCGGTCGGAAGAGTTGGCGGCCGTCGATTCACGGTTGCAGGCGCTGCAAGGCGTCGTGCGGGAGGAAATGGGGTACGGGCGGGAAGGCCAGGATGAAGGCACGGCGCTCAAATCCTGCGAGGGAGTTCGTGATGCGATTGCCGAATGGCTCGTGATCCCTCCCGGCATGGACCGGGCGGTTGAAGCGGTCTTAGGAGAGCGTGTGCACGGGTGGTTTGTCGATGAACCGTCGGTGGCACAGCGTGCGATTAGTTTTCTTCGGGAGAAAGAACTGGGGCGCGGGACGTTTATCCCGCAACAGCCGCGTTGGGAACGCGCCGGATTAGGGTCTCAGGCCTGGTGGCAGGCGCTCGCCGATCAGGCCGGTGTGGTGGGCAGGGCGGTTGACTTGATTCAAGCGGACGAGGCTCGCACGGCGGCGAAAGACTGTCTGTTCGATCGTGTGGTGATTGTGGAGTCGTTGGACCATGCCGTGCGATTGTGGGAACGACAACTCTGGGCCGGGGCTGAGGGGCCGATCTTGGTCACCTTGGGGGGCGAAGTGATGGATGCCTCCGGCGTCATCAGCGGCGGCCATGCCTATGCGGGGCAAGGGTTGTTGGAGCGCCGGCGCGAGGTCGTCAGCCTGGAGGCCAAGCGGAGCGAGCTCACCGCAGCGGTCGAGTCCGACAAACAGCGGCGTCTTGAGTTGCAGGGGCTTGGGCAGAGTTTGACCTTGCAGATTCGCCAGTTGGCCGAATCCCTAAGGGATACGGAAATGCAGGATTTGTCCTTACGGAAAGACGAAGAAAACCTCCGGCAGTTTATGGCGGATCTCGATGTGCGTCTGGCAGGAATTGCCGCCGAGATACAAAAAGGGATCGTCGACCGGCAGCGGTTCGAACAGGAGGCGCGTTCAGCGCAGGCTCAGCTAGGGCAGTGGCTCAGCGAAAAGGCCGGGCAAGAGGCCAGTTTAGGGCGTGTGCGGGAGCGGTTGACGGCCATCGATCAAGAAGGCCGGGTGTTTCAAGAACGGGTGACGGAAGCCCGACTGCTGTCCGAAAGTCTGCGTGCTAAACAAGGGCATGAGCAGGCGAATCGTTTGCGAATCAGGCAGCAGCAAGTCGAAAGCGAACAACGTCGGCAGGCCCTGCAGAGTCACCTTGAGGGATTGGACCGCGATATTCAACACAGCCAGGAAGAACGCAGCCGCCAGGAACTGTTGTGCCAGGAATTCGGCGAGGCCGCGGCAAGGATTAAGGCGCAGTTGATTGCCGCGCAAGAACAGCAGGCTCAAGAGATGGCCGTCGGACAGTCGTTAGAGGCCAGTCTGGATGTGGTGCGTCGCGACATGTCGGCGGTGCGGGATGCGCGCATGGCGGTGGAGGTCCGGCGGGCTGAACTGCGCACGCAGTTGAGCGCGGTCGAAAGCACCTTGGCGGGAACGTATCAGCTGGATCCGGTTGCGCTCGCCAGCGGCGGTGCGGTATCCGGTCCCGAGACTGTCGCGGATGCCGGAAGCGAGGGGGCTGCTGAAGCGGTTACGAATCCATTGGCTCAGGCGCCACACGCCGAACTGAAGGAGCAATTGCAAAAGCTGCGGGAACGGCTCGACCGCATGGGGCCGATCAATCTCGCCGCGATCACCGAGCATCAGGAGCTCGACCAGCGCTATACCTTTCTCACCACTCAAGAGCGGGATCTTGCCGCGTCGATCAACTCCCTCAAGGAAATTATTCAGCGGATCAATAAAACGACGAAGGATATGTTTGTGACCACCTTCGCCGAGCTTCAACAGAAGTTCACCGAAGTCTTCGGCCAGTTTTTCCCCGGGGGACGTGCGGAGCTGCTGTTGGTCGATGAGCCGGTCGGCGAAAATGGAGAAGGCGCAGGGAATCAAGAGCCGGGTGTGGATATCGTGGCGCAGCCTCCGGGGAAGCGTTTAAAGAGCATCACGATGCTGTCTGGAGGAGAGAAGACCTTGACCGCGATGGCGCTCCTCTTTGCCAGTTTCTTGATCCGGCCGACGCCGTTTTGTCTGCTCGACGAAATCGACGCCCCGCTCGATGAGGAGAATATCGGGCGCTTCACCAGCGTGCTACGGGAGATGTCGAAGAACGCGCAGTTCCTCGTCATCACCCATAATAAGCGCACCATGGCGATTGCCGATTCGTTGTTCGGTGTGACGATGGAACAGCCGGGCGTGTCAAAGCTGGTGTCTGTGCGGTTGGGCGATCTCCAGCCGGCCTGAGGCAAGCTGCAAGGCTCGGATATCGCAGAGAACTTTCCGTTCTCGTTGCTTGACTCACGTAGGGGTGTCTGTTATATCCCCCACCGATGGGCGACTCTCGCGCGCTGGTGGGTCGGCGTCTCCAAGGTCATGTGGCACGCCGTCACGTCTATCCCCCCATCTCCATGCGTTCACTAGGATTCCATGAAGCTCTTTCGCACACTGTTTGACCGGATCTCCAGTAGTTGGCTTGCGACGATTCCCGGGAAATACAATCCGGCGGTCGAATATGCGCAAACACCTCCGCTCAGGCTTGTCTCAGATAAAGTGGCTCCGTCGGCGGCCGCCGATTCATCGCGCCGCCCGTCGGCTCACACCGTGAGTCAACCGGACGCGATCGACGATGCGATCCGTCGCAGTCAAAGCTGGTTTTTATCCAAGCAGGACCCTGCCGAGGGGTTCTGGGTCGCTGAACTCGAGGCCGATACCACGCTGACGTCGGAATACCTGATGTTGCGGAGGTTTCTCGATCGCGTCGATCCCGTCAAGGAAGAACGCGCCGTCCGGTATTTAAAGTCCATGCAGTTGCCCGACGGCGGCTGGCCGATCTATTACGGCGGACCCGCGGAAATCAGCGCCTCAGTGAAGGCCTATTTTGCGCTGAAGCTCAGCGGAATCCCTGCATCAGATCCCTGCTTGCTGCGTGCGCGCGAACGCATCATGACCATGGGCGGAGTGGTTCAGGCGAACGTCTTTACGAAGATCGCGCTGGCCCTGTTCGACCAGTATGACTGGGAAGGCGTGCCTCACATGCCGGTCGAGATCATGCTGCTGCCGAAGCGGTTTTATTTCAGCATCTACGCGATTTCCTATTGGTCCCGCGCCGTGCTCATTCCGTTGCTGATCGTGTTTGCGCACCAACCGGTGTGCCGGATTCCGCGAGAGCAGGGTATCGAGGAGCTGTACCTCGTTCCACGCGGGCAGGTGCCGTATTGGAAGTATCCGCCATTCAACAAAGATCAAGCCTGGTTCACGCCGCATAATTTTTTCGTCATGCTCGATGCGGTGCTCAAGCTCTATGACCGGATGCCCCTCCTGTGGTTGCGCGAGAAGGCGATGCACAAGGCTGCCACGTGGATGTTGGATCATCTCAAAGGGAAGGGCGGGCTGGGCGCCATTTATCCGGCCATGGCCAATTCTGTGCTGGCGCTCCGGTGCTTGGGCTATGAGATGGATGACCCGCTGGTGCAGAAAGCCCTTCGGGAGATTGAAGATCTGGAAGTGCATGAAACTGCGACGGTGGATGGCCAGCGGATGCCGACCTTACATCTGCAGCCCTGCCATTCTCCGATTTGGGATACGGCCTTGCTCATGAATGCGTTGATCGAAGCGGGCATGCCCCAAGACCATCCGGCGCTGGTGAAGGCGGGTGGCTATCTGATGTCCCGGCAGACGAAAACGGTCGGTGATTGGACGATTTCTTCACCGCAAGCCGAGCCGGGCGGGTGGTATTTCCAATTTGAAAACGAGCTGTATCCCGATGTGGACGACTCGGCCGTCGTGTTGATGGCGCTCGCGAAGCTCAAGATGCCGGAACCGGCCGACCTGCGGGAATCCATTCGCCGCGGGATGCAATGGGTGCTGGCCATGCAGAGTTCCGACGGCGGGTGGGGCGCGTACGACAAGGATAATAATCGGGTGGTCTTTAACTACATCCCGTTCGCGGACCATAAGGCGTTACTCGATCCGAGCACGGCAGATCTCGCCGGGCGCTGTTTAGAAATGCTGGGCGCCTTGGGTTACGACCGTTCCCATCCGGCCGTGCAGCCGGCGCTGGCGTTTCTCAAAAAGCAACAGGAGGCGGACGGGAGTTGGTATGGCCGCTGGGGCGTGAATTACATTTACGGCACCTGGTCGGTGCTGGCCGGCCTTCGCGCGATCGGAGAAGACGTCTCGTCTCCCTACATCCGCCGGGCCGTGTCCTGGCTTGAGTCCAAGCAGAATCCCGATGGCGGATGGGGTGAGGCCTGTCTCTCCTATGCGGAGGACGCGCATAGCGGCAAAGGCCAGAGCACCCCGTCGCAAACAGCCTGGGCCTTGATGGCGCTGATGTCCGCCGGGGTGACGGAATCATTGAGCATCGCCCGTGGCGTGCAGTATCTTCTCAGGCATCAGCTCAAGGATGGCTCCTGGGAAGAAGTCATGCACACCGGCACGGGGTTCCCGCGCGTGTTTTATCTTCGCTATCACTGGTACTGCCAGTATTTCCCTCTGTGGGCGCTCGCGATGTATCGCAATCTTCGGTCACGGGGCCGCATGCGAGCCGAAGAGCTTCGGGAGCAGGTTGAGTCTTCCGGATGCTATCGGTTTGATCATTGACGGACGCACACGTTCTAACGACGGAGCCGGTTTTTTCTCCTGTCGCTCCTCCGGTCCCCATCCGCATTGTGATATTCGTCGCCACTGTCTGGGAGTTTGCCGCAGTGCGGGCCGCCGTTCCCGGCGGTCGCATGGACAGGGTGCAGGGGCGACCGCGGTATTGCGCGTCGGCGGGCGTGGGGGAGTACTGGGTGATTCAGACCGGGGTGGGTCCGCAGAAGGCGCATGCCGCCGCGCGGGATGTCCTGTCACAACAGGCATTCGCCTTGGCCGTTTCAAGTGGATTTGCCTGCGCGCTGACGCAGGCCGCCATCGGCGATATCCTGATTGGAACTCGCGCGGCGACGATTCGTGACGGAGAGGTGCTCGACTATCTTGAGGTGGCGGGGGACGAACGGCAACGGTGGTGCGCCATGTTGAGCGGGAGCGAGGCGCTTGCTTGTGCCACCCGCGGCCTTTTTCTTTCTGCAGACCGCATCGTCTACCGTGCTGCGGAGAAAGTGGCTTTGGCAGAACGTACCCGCGCGACGGGGTTGGATATGGAGAGCGCGGCATTGGCAAGTGAGGCGAAGGCGGCTCAGGTGCCATTCCTCATCATGCGGTCGGTGTCGGATCTATTGAGGGAAGAACTGCCTCTTGACTTCAATCTATTTCTCAGGCCCACTGGGTGGGTGAAAGGCGTCGGGGCCCTGCTCGCGCATCCCTCGAGTTTGCTGGGACTCAACCGGTTGCGGAAGCAGAGTGCCATCGCGGCGGCGGCGCTCACGAAAAGTCTGCAAATAGTGTTCAACGCTCGTTTCGGAGTCAGGCCGGATTTACACAAGGCCATGATCCCATGACGATGCTCGCAGCGATAGGGCGGCTGGTCTTGAGATATGCCCGAGAGCGGATAGTGGTCGGTGCTCGGCTCAGAGTCAGGCTGGATTTACACAAGGCCATGATCCCATGACGATGCTCGCAGCGATAGGGCGGCTGGTCTTGAGATATGTCCGAGAAATGGGCCGGATGCTCATTTTTCTCGTGTCATCATTCGGATGGCTGGTGCGACCGCCGTTCCGGTTCATCCAGTTCGTCAAACAGCTGCACTTCATCGGATATAAATCCACATTCGTCGTCGTGCTGACGGCCGGATTCACCGGCATGGTGCTCGCCCTTCAAGGCTATTACACCTTGCGGAAGTTTGGTTCTGAGGGTTTACTCGGCTCAGCCGTTGCGTTGAGTATGATTCGCGAACTTGGACCGGTGTTGGCGGCGTTGATGGTGACAGCCCGGGCCGGTTCGGCGATGACGGCTGAGATCGGCATCATGCGCATCACGGAACAGATCGACGCGCTCGATACCATGGCCATCAATCCGCTTCAATATCTGATTGCGCCGAAAGTGGTGGGGGGCTTGATCGGAGTGCCATTGCTGGTGGCCCTCTTCGACGTCGTGGGAATTTATGGCGGCTATCTGGTTGGTGTGGATTTACTCGGCGTGAATGCCGGCTCCTACTGGACGTCGATTGAGTCTGCCGTCGAATGGAAAGATATCTACGGCGGGATTCTCAAGTCGATCAGTTTCGGACTGATCATCAGCTGGGTCTGTTGCTATAAGGGATTCTATACGCGGATGAGTGCCGAAGGATTGGGGTCTGCGACGACGGAGGCGGTGGTGCTGTCTTCGGTGGTAATTCTGGTGTGGGATTATTTTCTGACGTCGATCTTGTTGTAAACATGCTCAAGCTTGTCGGTGTCAAAAAAACGTTAGGGACTCAGCCCGTGTTACGAGGGGTCGATCTCACGATCCCTGCCGGAAAATTGACGACCATTATCGGACGCAGCGGAGAAGGCAAGAGCGTGCTGTTGAAGCACATGATCGGGCTGCTGCAGCCGGACGAAGGACAGGTCTGGGTCGGCGATGTCGATATCTCCCGCCTGCGCGGACAGCCGTTGAATGAAGTGCGGAAGCGGTTTTCGATGTTGTTTCAGGGGGCGGCGCTGTTCGACTCGATGTCCGTCTTTGAGAA
>CAZXNN010000130.1:0-8282 GCA_964641915.1 uncultured Nitrospira sp.
ACTCGCGCGCGCCTGTTATCACATGTTGCGCGAGCAGGTGCCGTTCGAGTTGGCCCGCGCTTTCGGCTAGGTGCAGCAGATGAGGGGGGGAGCTGGGAGCTCGCAAAGGGGTTGGGGCGCGACCCTGCACTCCCGATTAGCCTCAGTCTCCACCCCGATATCGCCCTCGCCACTGGCGCGGGGACTGAGACGCCTCGACCATGAGCCAGACAAGGGGTGGCGCCACCTGGCAGCCCAACATCCTGTGCCGTATGGGGTGGACGTGGTTGGGTACCGACAGTTGTCTGGGGCACCGAGGTGCCAGGGGCTGGAGTGGAGTCCCGTCTGGGCTCGCTTCGAGGCCTTGATCCTGATGGGTGACTGGTGCGGCTCAGCAAGGAGCCGACACGACCGACGACGACAACCGGGGTGCGGCTGAGTCACGCGAGCGGAGCGGGAGAAGAGGGACGCCGTCAGTCCACACTTGCCGCCTCAGGGAACAAGTGCCGGGTGGAGGTGAGGCTCTGCCTCTTGACCGGAGCCTTCGAGATGGGCGACCATTTTTATTACCCGCACGGTGATGATGCCGGGGATCAGCTCGGCCGATGTCGCGTCAAAGGTTGAATTGTAGACCGCCAACAATCCCCTAGTCCGTGGTGAAACTGGCCGGAAGAGGAACTCCTCCATACCGCAATGTGTGAGCGCAAGACCAGAGCTCTCCATAGATTCCCGGTACGTGCAAGCGGTCACACAAATCGTTGAGTATTAATTGGAGCGGTGTGACTTAGGCGACGCGAATCTGTTTACGTCGCCAGCTCCCGGCCCCCAGGCCAATTAAGGCCGTGAGGCTCGTGCCGAAAAGCAGCACGGCGGCGGGAATAGGAACGGCGGTGAGGGATGCGAGCTGGCCATAGGCCGAAATGGTTGTCGTGCCAGTGAAGAAGTTAAAGAAAGCTTGCCTAGTCCCAAACGAACCTAGGCTTGGAGGGTGAGTCGGCAAGGAATCGTTCTCAAAGGTAATGGAAGAGCCTTCGTTGAGAATGACACTGAAAGATTCTACGTGCCAGGGCGTTGCAACTGTTGCATTAACCCTCGCACTCATCCCGTATTGATCAACAAAGTCATTACCAAAAGAGCTCTGATAAGCGTTGTCAAGAACAACTATCGTAGAAAACCCTGGTTGCTGAGACATGACGACGATCTGCGTTCCAATCTTGGCGCTCACATTAGTGACGGAATATTCGTAAGCACCAACACGAGGGTTAGAGATTTCTGATGGAAGTTCTGGCGCTGTGGACTCGAAGGTGTAGGAGCCGGTGAAGGTATGCCCGACAGTGAATCCTGAGGCTGTCGTGATTGTGGGATCGACCTCAGTCAAGTGTCCCGCAAATTGAAACGTCACTGGGGCGGCGGTGGCGGGCGTACCCGAGACGCCCAGGGTAAGCAGGCCCCACACCATCACGCCAAGTCCGACCGACATGCCACTGTGCCTCATCGTTGATACCGCCCTTTCTCTATTCATGAAGATCTTGGTGTTGTCCTTTGAGTGACGGACTTAGGCGACGCGGGTAAGTTTCCGTCGCCGGCTCCCGGCTCCCAGACCAATCAAGGCCGTGAGGCCTGTGCCGAACAAGAGGACGGCGGCGGGAATAGGAACGGCGGTGAGGGAGTGGATTTCGCCGTGCAGGAATGAATTTCCGAGAGCCCCTGGAAAATAAAAGCTCGCCCTTTTCGTTGCAAAGGAGCTGAGATTCGGTGGACTAGATGGTAACGCATCGCTATCAAACGCGGTATGGGATGGGTCTGTGAGGTCAATGCCAAAACTGAATGGACTCACACCATTGACGGCTGCCCCAGTAACTTCGCCACCCACACTATACATATCTCTAGGGCCATTGGGATAAGACTCATAATTGTTCCATATCGCAATCGCACTCTGCTGTATGCCCGGAACCAGGGTAACCGTATATGAGCCTATCGTAGCAGTCAGATTTGTAAGTGCCCTATAGTCTCCAAGATTTGCAGAAGAAAAGCGGTCAGAGCTACTGGACTCAAACGTATAGGAGCCCACAAATGACTGCCCGGCGCTGAAGCCAGCCGCGGTCAGTCCACCACCAATGACAGAAGTCAGCTGCCCAGCAAACTGAAACGTGACCGGGGCGGCGGTCGCGGGCGTACCTAAGACGCCAAGGGAGAGCAGCCCCCACACCATCACGCCAAGTCCGACCGACATGCCTCTGTGCCTCATCATTGATACCGCCCTTTCTCTATTCCGAACCTTGAGAATACTTGCCCAGTCGTCCTATGCCTCTCCAGAGTGCAGACCAGACGGCAGAAGCGCTCTTGGCTCAGGTATACGCCCCCTCCGTTATCCAGATAGCCTTGCAGCATGTCAGCCTTGAGCGTGGAGGCAAGCGCGTGCCCGGCAAACCATTTGCCAACACGCCTCGCGGAGAAAGACTCCCGGTGCATCTAATTTTCCACCTTTACCTAAAAGCACGTGATCGAGGGGATAGGACTACTGAATTCCAATAGCCCTATCCCCCGAGACACGTGGCTACTGCCCGAAGGAGTTGTAGAGCTGGCCGCTGTCCACGGCGTTGTCCTTCTTGTTGCGCGGCACTCGCACTTTCACCGTCCCGCTGCAACTGGGCCCCTGGCCTTTTTGAGCGGTGAAATGCACTTCATAGACCCGTCCGTTGCCAGTCCCGGCCCGTTCCGCCCGCAACAAGACGTTGTTGCCCGATACTGCCGCATCAGGGCTCGTATCCCCATCGCCTAATCCATTGACCGGCTCATCTTGCGTGACACTTGTAATCGTGATCTGCACATCCTGTCCGTCACGATCGCCCTGTCCGTCATGACGATCGTCACCCTCCTCATCGTCGTCATCATGACGGCTGGTACCTTGCGAGATGCCGCGAATTTTCACTTTGACCATCTTGTGATTGGGCGGCCAGAGCAGTTTGGGCTTGGCTTTGGCAGCCGTACACATCGGCATGTCGTTGACGTCCTGCACATTGACGGTCACCTGAGCTGGAGCGCTACCGGCTCGACCATCAGACACCAGGAGTTGGAACGTCAACGCCGCACCGCCGGGACCCACGTTAGGCGCGGTAAACGTCGGCGCCACCGTCGTGCCCCCGGTCAACGGCACCAGCGGCCCGGCCACCTGACTCCACGCATATGTGAGCAGGTCCAGGTCAGGATCGACGCTGGCGCTTCCATTGAGTGTCACCGGTGTTAGTTCGTTCACCGTCTGACTCGGCCCGGCATTGGCCACTGGCACATGATTGATATTGGTCACCACGACGGACACCGGAACCGATCCGGTCAGGACTCCATCCATCACCGTCAGGTCGAAGGTAATCGTGGCCCCGGCGGCGCCGACCGGTGGGGCAGTAAAGGTCGCAATCGACGTGTTCGCCCCGGCCAGCGTGACAGCCGGACCGGACAGCTGTGTCCATTGATAGGTGAGAGGTTGGGCATCAGGATCATAGCTGGCCGTCCCGTTTAAGATAACCGGACTCCCCTCCTGCACCGTCTGACCCGTTCCAGCATCGGCCACCGGCGGTTGATTGATATTGCTAACACTGATGTTCACGAGAGCGGGCTCGCTGCAGTTGCTGCTCGTGCCTTCGCAGACGACCAGCTGAAACGTCAATGTCACACCCCCGAGACTCACCTGGGGAGCGATGAAGTTCGGCGTAGCCGACGTCGCATTCATTAACGCGACCGGAGGACCACCTACCTGCGTCCAGATATACGTGAGTGAGAGACCCGTTGAGTTTAGGCCGTTCAATACCACCATCTGGCCTTCGTTATAGTTTCGGTTGGGACCGGCATCTGCAAGTGGCTTATCGCTGATCTTCGTCACGAACACATCCATCGAGCCCTTGAGTATCGCCTGGATCGGCGTGCTCGGCGTGGCTATTGGAAAGTTCGTCGATTGCGTCAGGCCTGTCACGTATGCCTGGCCCACCGCGTCTACGGCGATGCCCGCGCTCGCATCAAAACTGTTGCCGCCGAGGTAGGTACTGTAGAGAAGGCTGCTGCCCGCCGCATTGAGCTTCGTCACAAACACATCTTCCCCGCCCCCATTCGTGGCCTGGATCGGGTTCGCCATCGGAAAGTTTGCCGATTGCGTCCATCCCGTCACGTACGCCTGGCCCGCCGCATCCACCGCGATGCCTGCGGCCTGGTCAGTGCTGTTGCCGCCGAGATAGGTGCTGGAGAGAAAGCTGGTGCCCGCTGCGTTGAGCTTCGCCACAAACACATCAAAACCGCCCCCGAGCGTGGCCTGGACTGGTGTGACCGTGGGAAAGTTCGTCGATTGCGTCAGGCCTGTCACGTACGCCTGGCCCGCCGCATCCACCGCGATGCCGGCGCCTAGCTCATCATTGCTGCCACCTAAATAGGTACTGTACGCAAGACCTGTCCCCGCCGCATTCAACTTCGTCACAAAGGCCTCTCTGTTGCCGCCGGGAATCGCCTGGATCGGCATGCTCGTGGGAAAGTTCGTCGAGTCCGTCAGGCCTGTCACGTATGCCTGGCCCACCGCGTCTACGGCGATGCCCGTGCCCACGTCACTACTATTACCGCCGAGATAGGTGCTGGAGAGAAGGCTGGTGCCCGCCGCGTTGAGCTTCGTCACGAAGGCATCTGTGTTGCCACCGTAGATTGCCTGGATCGGCATGCTCGTAGGAAAGTTCGTGGACTCCGTCAAGCCCGTCACCGAGACCTGGCCCACCGCATCCACCGCGATGCCTTTGCCATTGTCACTCCCGCTGCCGCCAAGATAGGTGCTGTAGAGGAGGCTCGTGCCTGTCGCGTTCAACTTCGCCACGAACGCATCCCTCAGGCCGCCTGCATACGTGGCCTGGACAGGTGTGACCGTGGGAAAGTTCGTCGAACTCGTAGATCCTGTCACATACGCCTGGCCCGCCGCATCCACCCCGATGCCGGCGCCATTGTCACTCCCGCTGCCGCCAAGATAGGTGCTGTAGAGGAGGCTCGTGCCCGCCGCATTGAACTTCGTCACGAATACATCACCACCGCCCCCGGACGTCGCCTGGACAGGCGTGACCGTGGGAAAGTTCGTCGATTGCGTCTGGCCTGTCACGTACGCCTGGCCCGTCGCATCTACGGCGATGCTGCTGCCCTGATCATTCCCGGTGCCACCGAGATAGGTACTGAAGCTGAGTACCGGATCAATCACCACCGGCTTGCTGTGATCGTACGCCGCGAGCTGAATACCGACTGCATTCGGCACTTTGGGCAAGGCAATGTAGTTCCCCGCCACCAGCGTCTTGTGCCCATCCTTTTCCAATTGATAGACCACCGGCTTCTGCACCCGCACATCACCCACCGCAGTCGTCAGCACGAGATCACCGCTGGCGGCGACTCTAGTATCTGACGCCCCCTCAAAGGCTAGCTTGATCTGATTCGGATCGGCGCCGGGCGAGACGATGAAGTCATATTCGAGCTTGCCTTGATTGCCATAGTAGGCCAGATCGATTCCCGGATAGGCTTCCTTGTACTGCACCTTGGCGTAGGTCGGAATCTTCGTCCGCCACTTGGCCGGATCATTGCCAATGAAGTAGTTCACGATGCCGGGAAGTTGTTCCATCCCATCGATAGCCGGCGAGGGATTGGCCCCTTCCAGCTTCATGCGGACGACGGATTGTTTGATCGGCATCGGCTCCGTTGTTACCAGCGGATCATGGCCACCACTTGGTTGCGATGTGGCTTCCCGTTGCTGCAGGACCATGACGGATTCCGTGGGCGTGAGAAACAACGTGTAGCCGCTGCCGCGAGAAAGGAACTTGACATGAGCATCGACCTGGCCGTGATTGGCTTCAAACTGGAGCGGCATCCCCATCATCGTGGCGGCAATCCGAGGCTTCGATTCAGCTACCGGTATCGAGGTTGTCGGCGGCACCGCAGCGGAGACACTCAGTGCGGGGCCGAACAATGCGAGGGCACTCGCAAGCACTCGGATGGACATGGCGTGAAACATAATCCTTATCTCCTTTATGTACGCACTGTGACGATGCGACTCAGAGGGCCAGCGTGGGTTGCGCCCTGAGCCGTAATCCGACACCCGAGAGCCTCCCTGCCTAATTAAAACAGCAAGAAAAACTCTTGATACATCTATTGTTCCCTGCACCATTTCGACGCTACGGTCTCCACACCAATGCGGGATCAGGCACAAAGGTCAGAGCAACACTCGTATCGACCTCTAGAGCTGAGGTTGCAGTAGGCGATACCTGAACGATATCTCTCTTTACTAAGACCGTCCTCACCAACCAACCTCCGGGCACCTGCGCCCGATCAGTTCGGATCCATGTACCCGGATTCGGCGGCGCAGGAGCAAGCTGGTTAAGCAATTCGATCGTCTGCCATTGCATGGGACACAACTCCTTTGATCGAGATCCATAATGTGGCCACACTACTTCGCCATTGCACCCACTGGAGGAACGGGTTTAGTCACCTTTGCCGCCTCTTCTATCGCCTTAAGCATGAGCGCGTTCGCCTGAATCCGGTCGATCTTCTCTGCCCCAGCCATCATGCAGATATGAAACAGCGCGACGTTTAAAAACGAAGCGGCTTCGTTTCGCTCGCTGAGCTTTGTCACCGTATCTAACACCTTCTGCTTTTGTTCTAAGCTTGCATCATCCGCAAGCTTGCCCAAATCCAACTTGATCTCTCCCTCAAAACTCCTCGCCTTAGCCACATCCGCAGAAGCCATACACGCGCCAGTAACCTCAACGGGAAGACCCTTAGATTCTCCCCGCAGATATTTTTGAAATACATAGGCGGCGTTGTTATTGGGGTTCCAGACATAGAGCTTGTCGGGCTGCGTCTCATCACTCGTCAACGATACGTAACTAATGTGAGGCTTATCCGGCCCCCACTTGGCTTCCCAAGCCGACCAGCCACAACCTCCAAACATGAAAGACAGCACCACCATACAAATCTGACACGAGCGATACGTCGCCATACAAAGACCTCTTTCTTTCTTCCAGATATGCGAAGCTCCATAGACAAACCTCCTGACAATTCCACTTCCCGCATAGGTTTCCACTTGGAACACGACCACTCGCGCCAAGACTGTTCCTCTTCCCCTCACATCCGCAGCGACAGTCTCACACGCATGAACTTCTTCGCCATCCTACCTTCGGTGTCCGCCAAATGGCGTACATGATTCGGTTTCACCTTATTTAGCCTTGCATTCATGTCCATTGTGATTTCGATCAATATCCATGTATATTCGCGCCACCAATTCCGTGCGTGAGCGGACACCGAGCTTTCGAAACATCCGCTCCATGTGTTTTTGAACTGTTCGGGAGCTGATCTGTAACTGCGATGCAATGGCTTTGTTGCTTAACCCCTTCGCCACCCATCCGATTACCTCTGCCTCCCGCGCCGTCACACCCAGAAAGGCGCGCCGGAGCGGCTTTCTCATCAGAAGATCCGGAGCTGAGGCGGTCTCTTCCACATGCGCCTCTCGAACTGCCTCCGGTCTCTGCATCGCTTTCCTCCGAATCACCATCTGCCGCCGCTCTTCTAGCAGGTCATCCACCTCAAACGAAATACGCCACCTGGCGTACATCTTTTCACCTAGTGCTATTACAACCATGAGAGAGAGAGAGAGAGAGAGAGAGAGAGAGAGAGAGAGAGAGCGCGCGCGCGCGCGGCGCACACATACATACACACGCCACAGACCGATCGACGAACGGCTCAGGGAACGACTGCGCGATGGAACGATTAACCGGAAAAGACCTGCGGCGGATATCCGAGTTCCTACGCGAGCTCTATCAGCTGCGGACGCACGAGGAGTTCAGAAACCATCTGCTGACTGCACTCCCGACGATCACGGAGGGTGAATTTACATCCTACAATGAGATTGACCATCGCCACGGCGTGGGCGCATTCAAGACTGACGTGCCAGGATTTCTGGATAAACCGGAGCATTACGGTCAGATACTCGCGCAACACGCCGACAGTCACCCTGTCTTACAACATTTCGAGAAGACCCAAGACGGATCTGCCGTCACCATTTCGGACTTTGTGCCCCAGCGTGAGTTTCGAGACACCGCGTTACACAAGGAGTTTTATCAGCCGCTGCACATCCCCCAGATCATCGGCTTCGCGCTCCAGAGCGGCGCGCAACACAGCATCACCGTTGCCCGGCACAAGAACGGCCGCGCGTTCGGTGAACAAACCCGCACGATCCTCAATGCCATTCTGACCCTCCCCCGATTTTACAGACACCTCCATAAGGGGGAGAATAGTGAAAT
>CAZXNN010000131.1:0-8236 GCA_964641915.1 uncultured Nitrospira sp.
CGGCGCGTCTTCAAGATCGAGCCACTCGGCAACGGCCGCCATCGCCTGATCGAGATCGACCCCGAACAATCGCCTCAGGAATAGAGAGGGCGCGTATGGCCGTACTCCTCCTGGCCGATGCAGTCCTCTTCCTCCATCTTGCCTTTGTCCTCTTCGTCCTGTTCGGCGGACTGCTGGCGCTGAAGTGGCAAAGCGCGATCTGGTTCCATCTGCCCGCCGCAGCCTGGGGAGCCTTCATCGAGTTCAGCGGCTGGATCTGCCCGCTGACTCCGTTGGAAAATTGGCTGCGCGAACAAGGAGGGGCAGTGGTCTACGGAGATAATTTCATCGGACACTATCTTCTTGCTATCCTCTACCCGGAGGCCTTAACCCCTCAGGTTCAGCCTATCCTCGGCCTGGTGGTCGTGGCGGTGAATGCGGCGATCTACGGTTGGCTCTGGCGGGGTCAGCGTCTGTGACCCTCGGCAGGCCGTCTTGTCTGTCCAGTCGCGGAACCCGGAAAGCCTATGCAGGCCAAGACCTGATCATCCGTTCGGTTTTGCCGCGCCCTTGACTCCAGGACGTCCGATTCGTACCATGTGGTCACAGTTGCAACCACACACAAGAGGCGTAGCCGTGAGATTCACCAATGTACGCGAGTTGAAAGCTAAGACTTCGGAAATGCTCAGAACCGTCGAAGAGGGAAATACCGTCCTCGTCACCACCCATGGTCGTCCTACTGCGATGCTCGTACCTGTGACGGAAGACGACATCGAAGATGCCCTGTTGGCCTATAGCCCGAAACTCCGAAAAAAGATCGAGGAAGGGCTCAAGGATATTCGCGCCGGCCGGTCGCTGTCCCTATCCGACTATCAAGCAAAACGTAACAGGAAGAAGGCACGAACGGCGTGACCTACCAGGTCTTTCTCTCCAACAAGGCGCAGCAAGACCTCGACCGATTCTCCGACAAAATTACCAACCAAATCCTTGCCGACTGCGCGCGCCTGACCGACAATCCCATTCCGGACGGAAAGCGGATCAAAAAACTTCAGGGGTTCAAAGACAACTTGTATCGATTGAGAGCTGGCGACTACCGTGTGGTCTTCACACGATTGAGGACACGCATCGACATTGTACGCGTCCTCAGCAAACCGGACTTCCAGAAAGCCTATTGAGACGTATCCGCCCCTGAGCAGCCGACCGGCTGCTTTACGCAGCGCTTTGTCGATTGGATTCATCGCCGCGTTGAATTCTCTGCGGCTATGTAATTCTCTTCCTTTTCTCTGGCTCGACACATCTACAACCGATTCCTCCGCGTAGGACTGAGCGACGAAGACAAACTTGTCACTCAACCTTACTCACTAAGGAGGACCACTATCATGAGATCCAGGACCGCAACCTATCTGACGATCGGCGGATTACTATTGACGCTGGGCGGCTGTAACACCGTGGAACCATCGGGCGGCAAGATGATGACGGACAAGTCGCTGTACGACCGGCTGGGCGGGAAACCCGCGATCACCGCCGTCGTGGAGGATTTCGTCGGACGGGTCGCCGCCGACAGCCGCATCAACGGCAAATTCGCCAACGCCAATATTCCTCGCCTCAAGATGCTGCTGGTCGAACAGATCTGCCAAGCCTCCGGCGGCCCCTGCACCTACACCGGCCGCGACATGAAGACCACCCACGCCGGCATGGGGATCAGCGGCGATGACTTCGACGCGCTGGTCGGCGATCTCGTCGCCACCCTCAACAAATTCAAAGTCGGCGAACGGGAAAAGAACGAACTGCTCGGCGCGCTCGGCCCGATGAAGAAAGACATCGTCACCTCGCCGACGGCCATGACCGGCCCTGACGGCACGCTCCCACTACCTGCCGACTACAAGTCCTGGCCCAAGTTCCTGACGGACATTCCGAAAGGCGAGGCCAAACAGGTCCGTGACATCTACATTAATCAAACCGGCGCAAGGACATCGGCAGGGCAGAACTTTCCGAACGGCACCGTCATGGTGATGGAAATCTATAAGGCCAAGATGGACGGCGACAAGCTCGCGATGGACATGGCCGGGAAACCGGTGAAGGGCGATATGGCAAAGGTATTTGTGATGGGGAAGGAGCAGGGATGGGGCGACAAGCTGCCGGAGAATCTCAAGAACGGCGACTGGGCTTATGCGGCCTACGATGCGACGAGCAAGCCGCTGATGGAAGACTTCACCAAATGCCGCGCTTGCCACACGCCGGTGGCTCAGAAGGATTTCGTCCACCGCTACGATGAATACTTCCAGACCAGAGGACGGATGTAATGTTAAGCGCGGGAGCTGCCTCAGCGCAGCTCCCGCTGCTGCCGCGGACTTCTTCGCCTGAAAGATAGCACTCTTTACTTCAACCGTGCGTCCACTGGCTTTTTCAGCCTGTCCCCTTCTAATTCTCCCAGAGCGCCGCTGTTGTGGGTCCGTGTTCGTGCGCGGGTTACCCCTTAGGTTTCGTGGGATAGTAGATCTGTGTAGCACCACCTGGATCCCACATAGGACCGAGTAAGTTCTCTAGGACTGCACGAGCGTTATCGTAGACATCGTCGTAGGTCATGATTCGGAGCTTTGGGCTCTCGTTCATCATGGTCTGGAGTTTGCGACGATCCCTAGGTAGAAGAGAGCTGGAGCGGCCGATGACAAGAAGACCGTTCGGATTTGTGGAAATGCCGGTTAACCCGAGCTCTCTCTGAACTGTTTGAAGGTTGTCTTCCAGATAGCGCTTCCAATCCACGATCTGACCTTGGGCGTGAGTGAGGTCAGCCGTAGGGTGGCCGTCTTGACGGAAAAGCGGCAGTGTAGATCGTTCCAATTCCACAAGCAGGTACTCGTGGGTGGCATCGCGAAAAACGAAATCGGTGATAGTTGCTCCAAGTGGCAACTTAGGCCACATCTGTACATGTGTCGGACACAGCAAGACCGGATGGTGTTGTAGGAACGTCTGCAACACTTGCTCACGTTCTGGATTTGAGTCAAGTAGAGTCTTAAATTCAGTGAGGAGTGCGGCGTACGTCCGGCGCGCGGAGGCTCTAGGGTCTAGAGTGCTCAACTGAGCATCTGCAGTCTGAGCAATGAGTACTGCACCAAGCAAGTCTCGTTCTGCCCAGAGGGCCGCGGAGTCAGCGTTCCAGGCGCTGACATCAGCGCCGGGAAAGACTTCAATACAGTCCCAGCCCGCTGCCAATCGCAGTGAGGACCTTACGATGAAGGGTTGCTCAGGGCTAGGCTTCTCGCCGCTTCCGAGCAAGACCCCGTGCAATTCCAAATCCAGCTGGTTTCTCACGGATAGGAGACAGAATGGCTTCGCACCCGGAGGATTAGGTTCTTGAGGAGAGATATTTACCACCTGGAACCAGATACGCGATGCCGCTATGTCCTGGGACTCGCCTTGCTGGGGAGAATAAACGGAGAGTTTGAATTCTACACCGAATTCCTGATTTTCCGGGAGAGGGACTTCTGGAGATGCGATGTGCACGAGGTTCTGAGACAAGATGGCCGCTCCGGCCGCGATGCCTTGTGGAAGAACAGTGACGGCCAGGCGTCGTTTTTCATCCGTTTTCCTCTCATAGCGAACGACAACTCCGTCGGAGCAAACAGCTATGAGAACATTCCCGGGCTCAGCGAGGTATGCGGGAATCTTGCCCCTTAGTTGCGCGTATTGTCCTGCGCCCAGAGACTCCGCAGCCTTGAGATACGCCTTTACGGACGCTGAGACCGCTTTCACGACGTTATCCTGCTCTGGTGTCAACTGCTCCGTAACCTCGCCTTCCTCCTCGATGAGCACCATGGGGTTGGCGCCGTCTAGCCTCAACTGACCCTTCTTGAGCTCACCTGGCATGTGGTTCTCCGAGGGCTAACAATGTTTAGGCCGACCCGCATAAGAGCCGGCTCCACCAATTCTGTCCGTATAACACGCTCCAGATATTCGTAAACCATACGCCTTGACCGCTGCTGTTTCAATGAGTTGCAACTGCGGAACCATTTATCACTGGTTCATCTGCGGATTGGCATCACACCCATCTTTGCACAGCTCTGAAGACTACGGACACCCGCCTGCACATCCAATCGACTCCCGGTTGACGTAGATCGGGGAGGGTTGATACATACATCCATTCTTCATGGCCATTTCGATCACGAGGATGCTATGCCGATAGATGAAATTGAGAAAAAAGTCAGCGATCGTTACGCCAAAGCCGCCAGTACGGGCGAGCAGATGTGCTGCCCGACCAGTTACGACATGGCGAACCTCAAATCCTTCATCCCGGAAGAGGTTCTTAAGATTTCGTATGGGTGCGGAACCCCGGCCGGACTGAACACAGTGAGTGCCGGAGAGACGGTCCTGGACATCGGATCGGGCGGCGGGATTGATTGCTTCGAGGCCTCCCGTCTTGTTGGCCCCACTGGACAGGTGATCGGCATCGACATGACCGATACGATGCTGGACATTGCGCGGAAAAACGCCGTCGTCGTTGCCACCAACCTCGGCTATCCCGCATCCAACGTCGAGTTCCGCAAAGGGATGGCCGACGCCATGCCGGTCGCCGACGACACCATCGACCTGATTATTTCCAACTGCGTGATCAACCTGGCTCCCGACAAGCGGAAGGTCTTTCGCGAAATGTTCCGCGTGGCCAAACCGGGCGGGCGCTTCACTATTTCCGACATCGTCGCCGACCAGCCTGTGCCGCAATATCTGGTGCATGATGCGGAAAAGTGGGGCGACTGTTTATCCGGCGCCCTGACGTTGACGGAGTACATGGCCGGGATGACCGAAGCAGGGTTTGTGGGCCTGCATCTGATCAAGTCGTCCCCCTGGCAACGGATCGACGGCATTCACTTCTTCTCTGTCACCCTGACCGGCTACAAACTTCCCGCTGACGCATCGGGACGTCCCGCGCGTTATGCCACCCTCCGAGGCCCCTTCAGCCGCGTAGTCGATGAACGAGGCACCACTTACATGCGCGGCATTCCGCAGCCACTGACTCCGGAACTGGCTGCATTGCTGAGTCGACCGCCCTTCGCGTCGCTGTTCATATTCTCCGAGGCTCCCCAGTGGCTCAACCGAGAAGACCCGCGATGGACCGCCGTGTTTCCTGAACAGGTTCCCTGTACCTGGAAAGGGGACTACGCCCTCTTAGCCGGCCCGTTCCTGGAAGCCTGTGACGACGATCAGCACCGGTACCGACGCGGTGAGCCCCTTGAAATCTGCTCGAAGACGCTCGCGGTCCTTGAGACAGAGGGTTATGCGCCGCACTTTGCCATTCTCAACCGCGCCGGCCATCCCGTTGATGGGGCACCGGTGAATTGCGCGCCGACCGGCGGGTGCTGCTAAAAATCTCATGGCGCTTACCCTCTTAGGCCGTCACAATCCCCTCGCTTCGTCGACGGAGCAGCTTCGCATCCTCGACGACACGGCGGGCCTCACCCCGTTTGCAACCCATCTCACGCAGGCCGGGTTGCCCTCACTTCAGGCCTCCGGGATCACCGTCTTCCAAATCAACGTCGGCAAACTCTGCAACCAGACCTGCCGTCATTGTCACGTGGATGCCGGGCCCGATCGTACCGAGAGCATGTCGCGAGAGACGGCTGAACTCTGCATCGCCGCATTGGCTCAGACCGACATTCCCACGGTCGACATCACCGGCGGGGCGCCGGAACTGAATCCGAATTTCCGGTGGCTGGTGGAGCAAGCTCGTGCGCTCGGCCGCCATGTGATGGATCGTTGCAATTTGTCGGTGCTGCAGATTCCGTCGCAGTCCGACCTCGCTGAGTTTCTCGCCGCTCACCACGTGGAAGTGATCGCCTCCCTGCCCTCCTACCGGGCCAGTCAGACCGACGCGCAACGCGGCGACGGCATCTTCGACAAATCCATCGACGCGCTTCGGCTCTTGAACCGACTCGGCTATGGACAGGCGGACAGCAGGCTCCTGCTGAATCTGGTGCATAATCCTGTCGGCGCCTTTCTCCCACCGAAGCAGGATGCCATCGAAGCCCAATTCAGAAAGGAACTCCGCACCAGACACGGCGTAGAGTTCAATCACCTCTACACCATTACCAATATGCCGGTGAGCCGGTTTCTGGAGTTTCTGGTCGAGAGCGGAAACTATACCGGCTACATGGAGCGGCTGGCCAATGCGTTTAATCCGGCCGCGGCGACCGGTGTCATGTGCCGCTATACGCTGTCGGTGAGTTGGGACGGCGGACTCTACGATTGCGACTTCAATCAAATGCTGGATCTGCCGGTGGATCACGGAGCGCCGGCTCATATTCGCGATTTCAGTCTGGCACTTCTCAATCAACGACAAATCGTGACGCGCAATCATTGCTATGGCTGCACAGCGGGAACAGGCTCGTCCTGCGGCGGATCTGTCGCGACATAGGAGCGCGCCATGGACGTCTCCCCTCTCGCCGTCGTTCTCGTGTTGGCCCTCGCCTACGCCAACGGATCCAACGATGTCTCAAAAGCGGTTGCAACCCTGGTGGGCAGCGGGATCAGCGATTACCGCTCGGCCATCGGGTGGGGCACAGTCTGGACCATGGCCGGGGCGGCTTCGGCCACACTTCTAACCAGTGCGATGGCCAAGACTTTCAGCCAGGGGCTCATCGACACCGGCGCGATCATCGACCCACCTGCCATCGTGGCGATCCCGACTGGGGCGATGGCCTGGGTCCTCTTCGCCTCACGCACCGGTCTCCCTGTGTCAACAACCCATGCCCTCACCGGGGCTATCGTCGGAACCGGATTGGTCGCGTTCTCCGAAACAGGACCACACTGGTCGGTGATCGGACAGAAGATCGCTCTTCCGTTATTGCTCAGTCCATTCCTCGCTTTGACTGTCTCGCGGCTCGTCCACCCCGCCGTTCGCGTCTTGGCAAAACAGTGGGAAGGGTCCTGCGTATGCCTCATGCCGGCTTCCCGGGCACTGGTGGCTGTCGATTCCTGCGGAGGAACGAGAACGTTGTTTCAAGCGTCGCGCCTCGGTCAGCCAGTCATGGCTGTCCCTTCGCAATGCGATCGCGCCGGCCTGCGGGGACTGGTCATGGGGCTCGACACGATTCACTGGATATCCAGCGGACTCGCGTCATTCGCGCGCGGAGCGAACGACGCTCCGAAAATTGCGGCGATGCTGCTGCTCGGAAACGCCACCATCGCCTGGTCCGATACTTCGTTGCACCTGCCAGTCTACGGAGGGATCGCCGTGGCAATGGGGCTGGGCAGCTACTTCGGAGGCATACGAGTGACAGAATTCCTTGCCGAAAAAGTCACGCGCGTAGGCCATACCGACGGACTCTCTGCGAACCTTACGACCTCGTCCCTGGTTCTCCTCTCCGGCTCTCTAGGATGGCCGGTCTCGACGACGCATGTGAGCAGCGCAGCCATCATCGGGATCGGCCTGTCTAACGGCCTCGGGGCCATACGCTGGGGGACGGTTCGTGATATGGGCCTGGCCTGGATCGTGACGCTGCCGGCCTCCGCCCTTCTCTCAGCGCTCGCGTACGTTCTGCTGACCAGGCTGGTCTGAGCGATCGAGGGAGAAAACGGAACACTGACGGGTTACGCGAAGGAATTTCCCGCGAATCCGATGGATGATCTTCCGGACCATCTTGATCTAGGCGCTGGACGCTACCTCGTAAAGCGGTCCTGAATGGCCTGCGCAGGCCCGGTCAGGGCAGACGAGATACTTTTTTGAGCAACCTGCGGCCGTCTCGTTTCTTTCGCATTCTCAACTTCCGTATTTTCCCGGTGTGCCGACCGTGCTTGCACCCACGGCTCGACTCCGGTATCGGCAATTGGGAATACCGCCCCGCATTTCATTCGCATCTGAGGAACCATGACCGAAATTTCCTCAGTTGCGTCGCTTGATCCACTCTGCTAGTGTCCATCCTGTTCGCAACAGGCACCTATTCTCGAACAAATATGGTCTGGAACCCCAACGATCCCTGGAACAAAAAGAACGACAAGCTCGACGATGCGCTGAAACAGGCGCAGTCGCAGCTGTCCGGGCTCATTCCCTCCGGCGGGATGAAAAGTCTGCTGCTCGTAGGCGTGTTGGTCTTTGTCGCCTGGCAGAGCGCCTTTATTGTCGCGCCGGATGAAGAAGGCGTCGTCAAACGCTTCGGCATTCCCGTTCGTACGGTTGGCCCTGGCCCGCACGGGAAAATCCCCCTGATCGAATCGGTGCTGCAACCGAAAGTTGAAAAACTTCACCGTATTGAAGTGGGATTCC
>CAZXNN010000132.1:0-8232 GCA_964641915.1 uncultured Nitrospira sp.
GGTTGAACAGTTGGCGGCGTCGATGCGGCAGGTCGCTGAAACCGCCGGGGCGTCTTCTGAATCGGCCCGCCAAGTGTTGCAAGCGACCGAGCGCGGTCGCGTGGCGGTCCAAGAAACCGTGCAGGACATGCAGAGTATCCGTGCTGCGGTGCAACGCATGTCGAAACAGGTGAAAGCCCTTGGCGACCGGTCGCTGGAAATTTCGCAGATCGTGTCGACGATTCGGGATATTGCCAATCAGACCAACCTACTGGCCTTGAACGCGGCCATTGAGGCCGCCGGTGCCGGAGAAGCGGGCGCCCGATTCGCCGTCGTCGCCGACCAGGTGAGAAAGCTTGCGGAAAGCTCCACGCAGGCCACGCGGGAAATTGCGGATCTCGTGAAAGTGATTCAAAGCGAAACGCAGGATGCGGTGGTCGCGATGGAACATGAAACTCAAGCCGTGGAAGCGGGCTCGGCTTCTGCGTTGCGTACGGGTGATGTGTTCAAGGAAATTTCTACGATCGCCCAGCGTTCATCTGAGCTGGCGCAAAGCATCGCGTCATCGGCAGTTGAGCAGACCGCTTCAACCGACAAGGTGGGCCGCTCAATTAAGGACTTTACCGGCGGTGCGGTGGCTACGCAGAAAGCCACCGATTCCGCGCGAGTTACCGTAGAAGATATGGCGAAGCTCGCTGAAACACTGACGGCCTCTGTGTCGCAATTCAAACTGGTGTAGTCAAAATCCCCGGGGGATGTCCAGCATCCTCCGGGTACGAAGGGCCCAGGATGAGCGCTGAATTTGATCCGGACAATCTGATGGCTATTTTTGTGGCTGAGGCCGTAGATGGCATGGCTGAGGTCAAGCGCGCCTTACATCCAGTCGATGGGTCTGTCCCAAGTCCGCAAGAATTGCATGAGCAATATATTGTGGCTCACCGGATTCGAGGGGCGGCGGCGCTTTATGGCTTTGCCGGGATCGCACAGTTGAGCGAGCGGCTGGAATCGTTGTGTGAGCAGAGTCACATGGTTCCTGAGACGGACTGGCTTCGCGCCGTTGGTGCGATGCAGGAAATTGTGCAAGGCGTCCAGCTGCAGCTTGATGTGATCGGACAAGGTGGGAGTGAAGATCAGGTGACGATCGATCGATGCCTGGCCGTGTCCGATGGGTTTCTCCTCGCTGAAACCACTGGTCATGGGGCCTCTATATCGGATGAAGGTCCTCGGGGTTCCGGAGATAGTGCTCAATTGGGTCAGGGGTATCTTGTGCCAAACGTGGATGCGGAAGTGCTGTCCTACTTCGTCCCTGAGGCATTGGAATACCTGGATACGATTGATAGCCTGATTCGGAATTTGCAGGCTCACCCACACGACGAGGATGCGATCTACCGACTCTTTAGAACGGCTCATACTTTGAAAGGATCAGGCCATACGGTTGGCTTTACCGTCATCGGCGATATTGCCTATCCCATGGAAGAGTGCATGGGGAAGGTTCGGGAACGACGGGTTCAGCTGAGCGACGCGCTTTTCGAGGGATTGACCCGGGCGGTTGGCATTCTTCGGCTGGCACTGCGGCGAGATCCAGCCCATGTACCGCAATTACAGCGCGATGTGCCGGCTGTGATTGGCTTCCTGTCGCAATTGCGGGATGGTGAGGCGGTCGTGGTCGCGGCATCAGCGACTCCGGTTGTCCAGGTAGCGGCGTCGCCTTCAAGTGCGGCAACAGTCGATGGTGAAGGGGCGGCTGGCCCAGTGCTATCGGCTGAGTATTTGATTCCGCAACTGGATCCCGAGGTCCTATCTTACTTTGCCCCGGAGGCCCAGGAGTATTTGGAAACCCTTGAGGCCAATCTCCTGCGGTTGGATAAGAATGTTCAAGACGCCGAATTGATCAATCAATTGTTCCGGACTGCGCATACCCTCAAGGGGTCTGCATATACCGTAGGATTTCAATCGATAGGCGATCTGGTCCATCACATCGAAGACTTTATGGGAGCCGTGCGTGACGGGCATTTGGCTGTACAGCCCGGTCAGACAGATTTATTGCTTCGAGCCGTCGATGTCGTTCGCGTACTGATGCGCCGTGACCCTGCGGCTCTGGCGACAACTCAACACCGATTTGCCTCCGCGCTCGCGGAGCTGAAAATTCTGCATGATGGCGGTGTCCTAAGTATGGAGCCGGTAGTCTCGAACGATGCAGCGACTCCTCTCATGCCAGCGCCTGCCGGACCTCATGAAGAAGCGGCTCAACCAAAAGCCGCTGATGGACGGTCTGCAGAAGATCGTGAAGTCATTCGGGTCAGCCGGGAGCGACTAGAGCGACTGCTGAATCTGGTCGGTGAATTGGTCATTGGACGAGGCCGGTTAGAGCAGCGTCTGCGGGTGCTAGAGCAGTTATCTCAACAGGTGTTAGCCTGTAAATCCAGGCTGGTCGATGCCGTACAATCGTTTGAAGAGAAACATACGTTCACTTTTCCGGCTACTCCTGTAGCTACCACGGAAGCCGCCGCTCCAGGCATGGCTGGCTTAAGCGATTTCGGCAGTCTGGAATTCGACAAGTATGACGATTTCAATATTCTGGCGAGACGTATCAGTGAGGTGACCGCTGATATTACGGAATCGATGTCGCAACTGAGCGGATCCATCCGCCGATCCCATGATGATATGAGCCAGTTGCAGCAGCTGACCATCGGTATGCGGGATGAAATCGCGCGTGCCCGCATGGTTCCCATCGGGACTCCGTTTACGCGGTTCCGCCGAGCGATTCGGGAGATTGCCCGTGCCTCAGGGAAGGAAGTCTCGCTGGTGACGTCCGGTGAACATACCGAGGTTGATACGGGGGTCGTGGAGCGCCTCGTCGACCCCTTGGTCCATCTTGTGCGCAATGCGGTGTACCACGGCATTGAACCCATCGGCGCTCGAGTGGCGAAAGGAAAACCCGCGGTTGGTACGGTCTATTTGCACGCCGCTCATCGAGGTAACTCGATCATCATCGAAGTGGAAGACGACGGGGCGGGTCTCGATCTCAAACGGATTCGGACGAAAGCTGCGAATCTTGGACTGGCGCGGCCGGAACAGATTCAGGCGATGCCGGATGCGGAAGCCTTGAAGTTTATTTTTGCCCCAGGGTTTTCGACGGCGGAGAAGGTGGGGGATCAGGCTGGGAGAGGCGTCGGTCTCGATGTGGTCAAGCGGGCGATTGAGGGGATGAACGGTCATATTGACGTGGAGTCGCTTCCCGGAGTGGGCACCAAGTTTACGTTGGATTTGCCGCTGACGCTGCTCATTGCGACGGCTTTGATGGTACGAGTGGGATCGGAGCGGTATGCGATTCCATTGCCCAACGTGCGTGAGGTCACCATGCCGACGGTGGGCTCATTGCAACACATGGGGGAGCGGGCCATTTTGCAGATGGGCGAAGAAGCGATCGATCTTTATTCATTGCGCCACTTAATCCGACGGGAAAGCGGGATGGTCGATATCTCCATGCCAGTGGTCGTGGTACGCACCGTCTCTGGTCCGATCGGACTGGCGGTCGATGAGTTGTTGGGGCGCCAGGAAATCGTCATTAAATCGTTGGGTACATTACGCTCGATGGAACGTTCCTGCTTCGGCGGGGCAACGATCGATCCTGAAGGACATGTAGTGCTCGTGGTGGATACGGGACGGTTGCTCGCGCGGGAGTCTCGGGAGTCAGCCGCGATGTTGGCGGCCCCGGAAACGACCGTGGGGACTCATCAGGACGCGGGCCAAAGTACGGATGGCCAAGGCCCTGCGATGGCGTCAATTCTCTTGATCGACGACTCTCTGAGCATTCGGAAATTTGTCGGACGCATGTTGGAGAATGCCGGGTATCAAGTCGATACAGCGGTAGATGGCGAAGATGGATTGCGGAAGGCCTCGGCGCATTCCTACCGGTTAATCTTTACAGATTTGGAGATGCCGAAGTTGAACGGATTAGAAGTCATCCAGGCGTTGCGTAGTCGGCCGCAGACGCAGCAGATCCCAGTCGTGGTCATGACCACGCGTGCGGGGGACAAGCACCGTCAGATGGCGCTCAATATCGGGGCCAGCTCATATATCGCTAAGCCGGTGGAAGAACGCGCGCTGCTTCAAGAGGTCGAGCGATGGGTCGGGCAGGTGACGGCGGTCCGGAAGTAAGGCCATCGGGGGCAGGTCCACGATAGGATGATATGCAGAACCGAGGGCACATGATCGATGAGGCGGTGGTATGAGTTTGCGTGGCCATCGGGTTGGGACGGCTGCTCATGTACCGAGCGAGCGCTTTCTGATTGTCGAAATAGCCAGGCAACAATTCGCCTTGGCTGCTGAGTTGGTGCAAGGATTGCTGACGATTGAAGAGCGTGGATTCGTGAGCGCCACCCTCACGGTTCAAGATCAGGAGTATCCCTCGCTGGATCTTGGGGGTCAGTTTGGACTTGCTCAGGCTGGCGACGGGCAGGAGACACGGATGGTGCTGCTGGCCCAGGCGGGGATTCGCGCCCATATCCGGGTGGATCGGGTTCATGGGTTGGTTGAAATAGAACAGACGCACGTCTTGCCTTTGCCGTGTCAATTCCGGAATGAAGAGCGGAACTGGTATGTGGGCCTCATATTATATGGGGACGGAGTGGCGGTAGGGCTTGATTCGGGGTGGCTGCTGAGCGGCGGCATGCAGGGGCAGGGCGGGTTGCAGGATCAAAGACAACGCTTGCCGCTGCGCCTGTCGGACGCATCCGATACACTTGGGAAGGGCATTACATGCTAAGGGGCGCGGTTGGCCGGCAACGTCAGGTCGCCTCCCAGCTGTGTCATCTCCTAGTCTTCTCGGTAGGGGGACGCCGGCTGGCGGTAAAGACTGAAGAGATTGGCGGGATCTCTGCTTGGGTCGGCAGTATTCCGATTCCCAGTTGTACGCCCTTTATCTCGGCGGTGATCCGTCGAGATCAGGCCGTGTTTCCTGTTTTTGATCTCGCGGGGATGCTGAAGGTTCGGGTGAAGGGAGAGCAGCGTCTCTGCTTGATGGCTAAGCAGGCCGACGGTGCGATGGCGATTTGCATCGATGAGGAAATGCCGGTGTTGCATTCCCTCGATGCCGCAAAGATCCAGGCCTATCGCGACAGCGATATCGACACGGTGGGATGTTTTACTGATGAGTTTGAAGACGTCCCTATTATTTCAGCTGCCCGATTGGGGGTAGCGTAGGTTGATGGTAACGAACAGAGGGGAAGGGAGTTAGTATGCCGAAAATTCTTGTAGCAGATGACAGTATTGCGGTCAGAAAAGTCGCGGAGCGCTTGTTGACGGAAGCCGGACTCGGCGTCACGTTAGCTGCCAATGGGGAAGAAGCACTCGCGTATTTGTCGAAAGAACGGCCTGACGTCATTGTGTCGGACGTGATCATGCCGGACAAGAGCGGATATGAAGTCTGCGCGTTTGTGCGGGGGCATGCGTCGCTGGCCACAACTCCGGTATTGCTGATTTCAGGCATTGTGAATGACGAGGTGACGAAACAGGCTGAGTCCTGTCATGCGGACGGGGTGCTCAAAAAACCGTTTCAGGGAACGTCGCTCAAGGATCGGGTTCTGGAGCTGCTTGCAAAGCGCCAGGAGCCGGTCGTGGCTCCTCCCCCTGCAGCGCCGGCTCCCAAGCCGGTGGTGTCTGGAGACGTATGGAGCGGCCCTCGGATCACTGATGAGCAGCTTGCGACCTATAAGCAGGCAGTGGCGCATGCCAGTGAACTTGATGCTCAGTTGCAAGCCGAGAGGGTGACGGGTGAGGGGCTCAGGAAACGTGTAGGAGAACTGGAGGTGCTGGCGGCACAGGCGAAGGAACTGGAAGGCCAGCTTGCTGCCGAGCGTCACCATGTTGAGGAAGCTAGTAATCAGTCGAGCCGGGCGCAGGCAATAGAAGCGGAGTTAGTTCAAGAGCGGCAGCAGATTGTGTCTTTGAAGGCACGGATTGCCAGCAGTGAGGAGTTGCTGTCAGATGCGCAGGCGAAGACATCGGCTCTCGAATCAGCGTTGAAGTCTGAGCAGGATTCTGTTCAGGGCTTTCGGCAGCAGGTCGCCGATCTTCAGCAGGCCGTCAGTGCGGTACCTGAGTTGGAAGCCACGCTGATAACCGAGCGAGCAGCTACGGGAAGACTGGTCGAGCAATTGACTGTCTTAGAGGCTGCCGCGGCCCGGACGAAAGATCTCGAAGCTCGGTTGGCCAGTGAAGAGCATCGCGCTGCCGACTTAGAGCGGCAAGTGAAGCAAGCGGACGCCGCGCTGACGGCTGAACGGGCTCGTATCGGGGAGGTAAGCGGACGTCTTGCTGAGGCTGAACGCGAGGTACAGCGGTTGAGAGACCTGGAAACCCAATTGGCCGCGGCGACTCAGGCTGCACATACCAAAGAGAGCCGTATTCAGGAATTAGAAGCAATGGTGGCTGCGGCGCATGAGTTCGAGACGCTCCTGGCGACCGAGCGGGAACGGAACGCCGTGTTGGCACGGCGTGTGACGGAATCTGAGCAATCAGCTGAACAATCTATGAAGCGGTTTGAAGATATGGCGCGGAAGCTCGGGGAAATAGCCGGATTGGCCTCTCAGCTCGGTGGTGGAAAAGTGCGGGCATAAAACAGCGCGATTTCGCGAACCTAGACCTGTGCTCATGCGAAGGAATAACGCGGCATGGCAGTCGATATAGACGATGAATTTCAAAAAGAGTTAATTGCGCTGTTTGCCCAGGAAGCGCAGGAGTGGTTGCAGCAGATCCATGTGGCCCTTGATGAATTGCAACAAGGGCCTCCGGCTGACCGTCACCTGAAATTGGCGCACACCATCAAGGCCGGACTGGCAAATCTTGGCGGGTCCGCCGCAACGATTAATCTGCGCGACGTCGAGCAGGCCAGTTTCTCCGTCCTCCCCTTGGTTGAGGCGGTAGAGGATCCGTCCGTCCCTCTCTCGGCCTCCGCTTTTCTGGCGCTGTGCAAACAACTGGGGCAGATTCACGATGCGCTGACCAGGGCCACCGGTGTGGCATTCGATCCTGACTCCGCAGCAGAAGAGGTGGTGCCCGTCACCGTGCCGGCACAGGAGTTCCTGGCCGCGCTCTCTGATCTGATCAGTCGCCTGGGCGGCGGTATGGCTATGCCATGCCACGTAACAAAAACAATTATGGCGCAGATTGACGGAATGATGAGAAGTGGAGTGACGCATTGTGACGCAGCGTCGCTACGTGAGGTGCTAGCGCGCGGTGCCGAGGTCGAGCAGGCCTATGCCGAGACGGTTCACCGGCTTGGACCGCTCGTAGCCGACGGCATCGGAAAGATGGCACAAACGTCTATCGGTCAATGGAAAGAGGTATCCGGCGAGTGGAGTGCTGTAGCCAACCACGCGTCTGAACTTTGGTCTGTCTCTCAACAAGTGAATGCGGTCGATGCGATGACGTTCTTCACAGGGCTGCAGAGCTTTCTCACGATTGCGATGGAGCAGCGGGTGACGCTCCCGGCCTCTCAGTTTAAGAAGGTGGAGACCCGACTGCGTGCGATATCCTCGACCATTCAAGAGTGGACAGAGGCTGGTCGACGAGAACGAGAAGCCATCGAAACCTTGTTGCCCGCCGCGTAGCGGTGGGCCTGTAATTTTCTGTTAAGCCGACCACTGACTATCTCTGAAGCCGGTTCCTTCGCACGGCGAAGCTGGAATGGAGCCCGATGTGTTGATCGCTGAGCCCGAAATGTCTACATACGAACAGCATTGGGGGCTGCAGGCCCAGCCGTTTGAAAATGTCCCCGATCCGCGCTTTTATGTCCCCTCTGTGAAACATGAGGAGGCGCGGCAACGGATTTTGTATGGGATTCAGGCTCGAAAGGGCGCCGTGATGTTGACCGGCGAGATTGGAAGCGGGAAGACCCTTCTGAGCCGCGCGCTGATTCTCAATTTACCGAGGTCGAAATACGATGTGGCCTTGCTGGCAAACCCTTCTCTCCCGGAAAAGCAGTTTCTTGGCGAGATTCTCTACCAATTCGGACTGCCGGTTGGCGGATCAAAAGCGGTGCAGCTGAGGCGTCTGAATGAACATTTGCTATCGAACGCCAGGCAGGAACTCGATACGGTCCTCGTCATCGACGAGGCTCAGACCATCCTTGAGGATCGGATCTTTGACGAGGTTCGGCTCTTGATGAATTACCAGATGAACGATCGGTTTCTGCTGACGCTCGTGTTGCTTGGCCAGCCGGAACTTCGAGAACGGGTGGCGCGTATTCCG
>CAZXNN010000133.1:0-8142 GCA_964641915.1 uncultured Nitrospira sp.
GGATCACCCACTACAATGTCCTGCGTACCATCGAAGACCTCTACAGCCTCTCCCACTCCGGCGCCAGCGCCGATGCCGAGCCGATCACTCAGATCTGGAAAGTCCCGACCAATCCGTAACGGAGTTGAACGGGGAGTTCAGATTCAGATGCGAATCAACGCCCTCCTCAGTGCCCATGTGGAAGTGCACAAGGCCTGAGGGGGATCGTCGGATAATCTTGCCTGTCAAGGGCGAGGATCGAGCAACGAATGAGAGGCCGAGAAGACCTGCCCTGCACCACGAAGTGTTTAATCGCAAGGCTTGATGCGGTCATTTTCTATCTCTCAGTAGTATGGGGTGCTAGAACTTCAAGTTTCTTGACCCAGGCGTTAAAGTGAGGGCATTTGCTTCGTAAAGCTGGGAGGCCTATGGCTGCGGCTGCGGCTGCGCCAACACGCACTTTGCTTTTTTCATAGATGGGCACGTGGTGAATAATGCGCTTGCTTGGAGCAGTTGTTACACCTTCATTTATTTCTTCTGGAGAAAGGTTTTTAACTTCGTGTGCGAGTTGTCTCAATCCAGTTTCTGATCCTGAAATTCGCCTCTGGATTTGTGAAAGGTCACAGTAAAGTAGCGCTTCAAATTCGTGAAGTTGGATATATGGGAGGAAGCGATGATCTGCAAAGTCGGCTTTAAGTGATTCTTCCAGCACTCTTATACGATCATGAGGACGCGTTAGTTGATTCGCTTTGGTCCATCCAGGGAATTGATTTGGCAACGCGTACAGATCGATCATAGTCGTAAACCGTGCTTCTGCATGCTGGTCTTCAAGCATGAGACGGTGTAGGTCTCCTCTAATCTTGTCATAGTCCAGGATACCGCCACGTTTCCCAAGTTTTCGATTGGTAAGGACCACTCGAGCCCTCACGTCGATATAATAGTTTGCCAAATGCGGGCGCAATACTTCTTCGGCAAACTTTCGTTCTGACTGTCCTTCGGTCGTAACGTAGAGCCGAACCCATTTCATCAGGGTTGACCCCCAAGCTCATTCTTTTCCCAAAGCTGACCAAGTGTGTATTCTTTGAGCCATGCTTCAAGTCTGCTTCGGTCTTGGCGTGCCAAAACTGTTTCGCCGTCCTGGTGGTTTGCGACAATCACCTGCTCAGGCTCAAATTCATCAAGCAGGACTGACGACTGTGTCGAAACGATCAGTTGTGCTCGATCAGCTGCTTCGTGTAGCAGGCTGGCTAAGAGTTTGATGGCTTGAGGGTGTAGCCCGAGTTCAGGCTCGTCTATAAGAATTGTCGAAGGTGGGTCTGGCTGCAGGAGAAGAGTAGCGAGGCAGATATAGCGTACGGTTCCATCGGAGAGTTGGTGTGGGTAGTAGAGAAGATCGGAGTATCTATCCTTCCAGAGCAACTGTGTTTGTCCCGCTCCCACTTCCTTGAGGACAAATGTGCCGAAGAATGGTGCAACTTGGCGGACAGTCTCCAGAATCTGTTCATAATGTTCTGGGTAGCGATTAGACAGGCGCAGAAGAAATGCAGCAATATTTGCGGCGTTGCCGTGCAGCGCGTCATTGTCCACGACGTTGCACCTACCCATGACTGGTGCTGATGGAGAGGTATCATGGAAGTGATAAACTCGCCAATCCCTAATAGTGTCTACCACCCACTGCTGTGCTTTAGTTAGACTGGTTGATCGTGCCAAAGGGCTCTCAAGGTGCCCGCTGCCTTGGTCGTTCTTAACGGCACCATGATAAGGGCCTGCGAATGGTGCAGATTCCTGGGCGAAAAAGAGTGACCTATCGTCAGCCGCTCGCAAGGTGAATTTGTATTCGTTGAGACCAAACTTCAGATGCGCGTTGAATTCTGGCGTGACTTTCATGCCTCGAAAAAGGAAAGCGTCAGCACGGCCACGGCTGCTGACGTAATTCTGCAATCCTTTGTTGGCATCCATCATGTTGCCAAGCAATTCAAAGAATCGAATGAAGTTGGTTTTTCCTGATCCGTTGGCTCCGATGAGCACGTTGAGCCCACTGTGCATTGGAAATGACTTAAGTTCACGAAATGATTTGTAGCCAGAAAGGGAAATCTTTTCCAATGGGCGTTTTTCTTGGATCTTCATTGGTTGTGGACTCTCAAAATTTCACACCCATAGAAAGCAAATCGCTTAATGTCCGCATGTCTATCGTGAAGGATACCCTTTTCATCCCTAGAAATCATCCGGTCAGCAGTAGTCACGATGGGCTGGGAATGTAAGCTTTGAACTTATGCCCGGTCAATTTATTTACTTCGGTTGGCAACTTAATCGATTGTTCAGGTAGAGTTTACTGTGCGCATTTAGGGCGCTCCTGCTTCACCATGGGACCCTAGCGAGCACGGGGAACCGTCTGACTGCTTCCCTGTTATCTACTTCACCCCGAATTCCAGAAAGTACTGTTTGGGTAAGAAGCTGTGCTCACGTGTGAGTTGGTATCCGGCTGTTGCCATTTCCTGGGCGATAGTGTCTTGCGAAACGAGATGGTGTTTTGGGAAGCCGAGGTCGCCGGATCGTTCATCGGGGTAAAAGTCGATGATGCCGATGCGCGCTCCTGGCTTGAGGGACGACTTGAGGTCGCTGAAGTACTTTGACCGGTTCTCAAGGTGATGGATGGTGTTGCAGACGAAGAGGAGATCAATGGATTCGAACGGTAGCTTGGGATTATCCGGCTGTGCGAGGATGAACTCGGCCGTGTAGGCGATGTGCATATGGATGACGCTCTCTTTAGCGTAGGCCAGCATTTCCTGTTCGACATCCACGGCGTAGACTATTCCGGTCTCGGTCACGGCTTCGACGAAGCGGCGGGTGAAATAGCCTGACCCGGAGCCGAGATCGGCGACGGCCATGCCTGGTTTCAATTTGAGCGCGTCAATCACTTCGGAGGGCTTCTGATAGCGATCCCGCTCCGTACTGTCGAGATGCTCCAGATATTGTTTGATGTCGTCAGGACGCCGATGCTGGTGCTGGTCTTCAGCGAGTGCAGAGCCGGCGAGGGTGACGCACAAGGCTGCGAGCAGAACGATCGTTTTCATGGCAAGGCTTCCTTTAGGCCGATATCAACGTGTCTTTGACACGGCGGACCTTAATCTTTCCTGCGCGTTTTTCTACCTGGGCCAGGTCGAAGGCAGCCTGCATCCGCAACCAAGTCTCGGGACTGCCTCCAAACGCTTTTCCCAGACGGATCGCCATCTCTGCTGAAATGCCGGCTTTGCCGCTGACCAGATTATTCATGGCTTGCCGCGTGACACCCAGCGCCTTTGCCCCCTCTGACACGGAGAGACCTAATGGTTCGAGGCAGTCATGCCGCACTGCCAGTCCTGGATGAGGAGGGTTCTTCATACGCATCGGGGCGCTTCCGGTTCGTTTATTTCTTCGCTTCGCGCTTTGGAATTGCATCTGGATAAGGGCCAAGGAACCGTTCGCCGTTGAAGTGGATCATGTGGTCGGGGTCTTCGGCGATCCACACCTCTGATTCCCAGGCGATGTGCGACAGGAAAGATTGCATGGTGCGGCGGGTCTCAAAGGCGGTCACGAAAACCAGCCCGGCTTTGCAGCCTGCAAATAGTTCCTTGAGTTCTTTCCGTCGCTTGCCATCAACCGGCCCTGCGCTGGTCACCGCCTCAATGAGCAACACCCAGTTTTTGGCCGTGTAGTGGACGATCACGTCAGGAATCTTCGCGGCGGAGTCCAGCTTCACGCCCAGCGAGGCCAAGCTCTCCGCCTCAAGGTGGACGAATTTGTTTTCGGTATCGCCGATGTAGAGCACCGTTCCACCTGGGGCGAAGATCGGGCAGAAATGTTCGATGATCGCCTTGATAAGTGGATTCTGGCCTCCGGGCGAAAGAGCGACCTGTGAGCCACTAGGAAGTGTGACTGGAACGCGCGCGGACTGTCTTGTTCTGGCAATCTCATTCGTAAGACCTTCGCGGCTTACGAGATATTTCTTTAATGCTGCTGTCCAAGCACTGGTTCCAACCTTGCGGAGTAAGGCCAATGCTGCGGGCTCGATTTGATACACCGTTTTCCCACTGTTCGTGGGACGATGAGGGTCGTCTGGGTTGCGCAGCAGCAAGCCTGTCTCTACAAAGAACTTGACGGCATCGTCGCGGATCGTTTCGCGGGTGTTGGGCGCATAGCGTACGCCGTATGTCTTGGCGATGAAATCAATGATAGGGGTGATGCCACGGAGTGGGGCGTGAGCTGCAGCCCATGAGGCATTGGGCTGCAGGTCGAGCAGTGCCAGCAGGGTATAGGCGGCAGTTTCGTTTCTTTGCTTTGGACCAAACTGCAAGGCGGTCAGTGCGGCGATGGTCTCAGCGAGTCGCTGTATTTTGGCAGAGGCCTTGCGCGTTGGTTTATCTGGAGGCATGGAGGTGTTTGGTGACGAGTCCGTCAATTTCTTCTTGGGAACGGTTGAGGGTTGTCATTTCACTTCCGATCGCCTGCAAGGTGTGCAGGTTTGGATAGGCCAGATTCCGAAGGTCGTTCGCATTGACCTGGGTATGCCCGCTGAAACGGCGGAAATACTGATCCACTATCGTGGAGTTCAGAAACGCAAAGAGGCCGGCGGCTAGAGGTCGGTCGAGTCCGCGTCCTGCCGCATGGAAGTAGTTCACATGGTTTTCGAAACCCAGCCATTCTGCTTTCACGTTGTTCGGGTCGAAGAGGCACGCGACGAGGCGGCGGCGTTCTTCTTTCGAGGTGAAGCGTTTCGTGAGCAGGTAGATGCCTGATGGCACAAGCCACGGGCGCGTTGCATCGTTGTCGAGAATGGCATTGGGTTTGCGGGATGGGGTCTTTGGCCAACAAACCGTGCCTGCGTCGAAGTGGCACGGATAGATGAGAGGCACGGTCCCTTTCTTTGGCTCTTGGCGAAGAGCATCTTTGAGACGAAAGTCCACCACACGTCCTGTCGATACAGTGATGCCTAGAGAGGCAAGGCTTGAGCCGAGGCCATCCATTATTTCCTTGGCCGCTGCGTGCCCAGGAGCCGAGGGGATGTGGATGAATTGTTCTGCATCATGTGGGTGGACGATGTCGGCAAAGTTCAGCACTGATTCGGTGATTACGTCACCATGCTCTCCGCTGCTGGTGGAGATCACTAGCGTACGCGGTTTGTTCCGCCCTTTCACCGCATGAAAGATAATGTTCTCTTGCAACACGTTGTCATCTCGGAATGCGGCATGGCGCGATTCGAAGATATGGAGCTTGCGAAGTTCTAGATTGCGAAGAAAGTCCTCCCGGAAGGGGCGGAAGTAAGGGCCGTTGCAAAAGCTACGAGGTGTAATGGCGACGAGTTGGCCTGTGGGAACCAGCAGCCTCTGAATGAGGGCGATGAAGCCGGTGTAGAGGTTGCTGGTTTCGATTCCGACGGAACTGAGCGCGCGTCGTTCAACTGAATCGATGCCGATCTTTCGATAGGGCGGATTGACGATTGCCGCATCAAAGGCGGGTGGTGTCGTGGCGAACAAATCTCCAGCCAGCCGTGCCGACATTGCATGAATGAAGTCGGTTGCATGGATGGTAAAGGTGAAGCGAAGGCCTGCTTGAGCGCAAACCTGCTGGCAGCCCTGCATGGCCTTTAACAGTGCGCCTTGAATGAAAGGATCACGCTCAAAGAGCGTGGCGTCAATGGCGTGAACTGTATCTGGTTGCTTGCATACCCGTGATACAAACGCTACCGTCAGAGCTCCCGCTCCCGCTCCTGCATCAAGCAAACGCACTGTTTGAGGAAGTGGCCCGAACAGCGAGGCCATAAAGTCAGCCACAGGCGCAGGCGTGAGGAACTGTCCGAGTTCTCCCTGTCGCTTTCGAGCTTCTGATAGGGTGGCGTTAGGCATTGGGACAGGCTAATAACTTTTCATCGTGTCATCATTGAACGAATAAACATGGCGCCTCGTGTAGGGTGGCCGACGAGTGCTTAATGGCTATTCTACTTTTTTGAATCTCTTTGGTCTATCCCTGCCTGCGTGCACTCATCGTCCCTCAGCGTAGAAGGCTGATGTCGAGCAGGTGCTCAACTATCTCGTCGATTTCGGCGGTAATCGTTCACTGAGCACCGGATACTTGGCTTCAGCTACGCCGAAGTTGCCGCTGGACGGATCGGCGGCGACGATGCGGAGTGTGATGCCGTCCGGTGCATCTTTGGGCAGCGGAACGAAAAAGGGCGCTTCGAATGCGGCTTTGTCGCCGCTGTAGAACATTTGTAGCCGCTCCATCACTTTCGTGCCGATGAGCAGCTCGCCGTAGATGTGGACTTTCCGCGAGTCCCAATCGCCATGGGGACGGACGAGCGCTCCGGAGAGGGTGCGGACGGAGGCTCGCAGGACCACGTCGTCTTTCGCGATGAGGCCGCCGCCGATGGACTTCGGATGTTCGATCTGGACGATGTAGCCATAAAGCGTCAACACAATGCCGTCGCTGGTCAGGTCATGGCCGGGAATCAGCCAGGCGCGGGTGGAGACGCGCTGGGCGGCAGCCGGATAGGCCAATGGACCTTCTGCTGCAATATCGACGAGCGTCGGTGCGACCAGGTCGAGCGTGGCGGTGAAGACGGCGGCAGGGCGGCTGCTGTAGTGGGCTTCTTCCATCAGGCGCGGCGTGCGCATGATCTGATTCTGATCGCCGGCATCGCCCTGTTGAATTCCGGCGGCGAGGATTTGCCCGCTGGCCACGTCGGTGACGGTTACGCGCGCACCGCCGACATCTTTACCCAGGACCATGGAGCCATGGGCGACGACGCGCACGAGGATGGTCGTGGGTTTCGGATCGTTCAGATGCAGGTCGGGCGGCGCGTCTTCTTGCGCGGGGAGGGCGAGGCAGGCGAGGTCGAACGGCTGCGCGCAGATGACGGCTACAACGCACAGCCATCGGAGCGATGCGCGCATGCGACTCATTTGACCTTGGTGCCCGGTTCCACTTCTTCCAGAATGGTGGCGAGGCCGCGCACTTCGCTGTCGCCGGCGGCCAGGACCATGCCCTGCGACTCGATGCCCATGAGCTTCGCCGGTTTCAGATTCGCGACGATGACGATCATCTTGCCGACCAGCGCTTCCGGCTCGTACTTTTTCCCGATGCCTGCCACGATTTGCCGTTGCTCCGTGCCTAGTGAGACCTGGAGCTTCAGCAGCTTCTCCGACTTCGGCACGCGCTCGGCACTGATGACTTTCGCCGTCTTCAGCTGAATTTTCATGAAGTCGTCGATGGTGATCTGCGGCAGCGCGGGCGGCGCGGGCGGTGTTGCTGGAGTTGCTGCTGTGGCAGCTGGAGTCGGCGCTGCTGCTGCAGGAACCGGTTGTGGGGTTGGGGGTGTGTCGCTCACTGGTTGGGCTCCTTTTTTCGATGAGTCTTTCTGTGTCTTCGTCGCGTCTTTTGCGGTGGCCGTCTTCGTGTCCGCGGCGATTTCGATCCGGGGGAACAACGGTGCACCTTTGGCGATTGGGAGATCGGCCACGGGGCTGTCCCACTGGTAGGCGGAGGCCGGGATGGCCTTGGTAAAGTCGAAGTGGTAGCCGAGTTGCCGGGCCAGTTGTTCCGTCGTCTGCGGCATGAACGGGTGGAGCGAGATTGCCAGCAGGCGCAAGGCGCGGGCGGCCGTATTCAGGACGGTCTTCAGTTTCGGCGCATCGTCGGGATTCTTCGCCAGCTTCCAGGGTGCGGCTTTGTCGATGTATTCGTCGCAGAGGCCGATGAGTTCGCCGATCGTTTGCAGATTGTCGCGGAAGGTGAGCGCGCTGAAGCCTCGTTCCAACGTGGCCGGCAATCGCGTGGCGGCCTGGGCGATCTTTTCTTCGAGTTCCGGCAGCGCAGGCGGGCCGCTGGCCGGAATCTTGCCGTCCGCGAAGCGCTCGATCATCGTGAGGGTGCGGCTGAGCAGATTGCCGATGCCGTTGGCCAGATCGCTGTTGATGGCTGTGACCATCGCGGTCTGGGAGAAATCTCCATCCTGCCCGAAGGGCACTTCACGCAGGAGGAAGTAGCGGAAGGCATCGACGCCGTAAGTCTCGACCATCTTGTTGGGATCGACGACGTTGCCGCGGCTCTTCGACATCTTCTCGCCATCCACGGTCCACCATCCATGCGCGAAGATCGTTTCGGGGAGCGGGAGGTTGAGCGCCATGA
>CAZXNN010000134.1:0-8138 GCA_964641915.1 uncultured Nitrospira sp.
CGGCGCCAAAGACGATCTAAATATCCGCAGTGCCTTTTGGCACATGCTGGGCGATGCATGGGTCTCACTCGGCGTCGTGCTGAGCGGCGGCACGATCATGCTGACAGGTTGGACGGTGCTCGACCCACTCATCAGCCTTCTGGTAGTCGGCGCCATTCTCCACGGGGCCTGGCCGCTGTTCAAAGAATCCCTCGACGTACTGCTCGAATCCACACCCCCCACGATCAGCGCGTCACAGGTCGCCATGACGATCGAGTCCCTGCCCGGCGTGACCAAAACAAAGGGGTCGGGAACCTTTTCCAGCCCTGCCTTCCGCCTCACCCTTTGTGTGCTTCCATATAGGCCCTGAGGAGGGCATCGATTCGCGTCTGATAGCCGGGCCCTTTGGCTTTGGACCACTTCAATACCTGTTGATCAAGCCGGATCGTGACCGCCATCTTGTGCTCAGGCAATCTGAGAACCGCGCGTTTGAAGAAGGCCTTCCCCTGCTCCGGGACATCGGACGTATCGATGGCCTTATCCTTCAGCGCATCAATTTTTGCCCAATTCGTCCGCGACCACTTCTTGGATGTTCGCCCGATCGGGTTTCTGCGCCGGCTATTCCTTCACCCACTCAATCTGTGTAAACTACCGAAAACGTGGCTCTGCTCCTGGATGTTGTTTGCCACTGAGGATGTTCGTTGAATGGCTACCGACCCCATCGATGACTACATTCTCACGGATCATGCGAGAGCAGAGCTATCTCGCCGCGGCTTGAGCGAAGCGATCATCCATGTAATACTGTCTGCACCTGAACAGCGGTGTGCCGTTCGCCCAGGACGGGTGGTACTGCAATCACGACTCCCATTTGGCGAGTCAGCAACGATGTCTCTTGTTCGGGTCTTTGTTGATATTGATCGACGCCCGGCTGAGGTGGTCACCGTGTATCGGACAAGCAAGATTGAAAAGTACTGGAGGAAGACATGAAGGTCTCCTACGATCAGAAAACCGATACGCTGAGCATGATCTTACAAGACAACACGCCTATTGCCGAAAGCGATGAGGACAAGCCCGGCGTAATTCTGGACTATGATGCCATCGGCAACCTCGTCTCGATCGAAATTCTGGACGCCTCCAAACGAGTCACCGAAACCCGCAAAGTCGAGTTCCAAACCACGGGCTAATTCCCGCCTGGGCCAGCCTCGTCACGTGATCGTCGGCTACTCATCCACACCATACGGTGTGAAGGCAGAGTGGGATCGCTTCCAAAAAAATAGTGCCGGAAGTCTTTTTAACTCTGACTTCTGTTTCAGATCTTGCGCGCTTCCAGATAGACTCTGAGGAGGGCGTTGATACGCGGCTGACGCTGAAACTCCTGGTCAGCGCTGTTACGGATTGGTCGGAGCTTTCCAGATCTGAGTGATCGGCTCGGCGTCGGCGCTCGCGCCGGAATGGGGGAGTCCGTAGAGGTCTTCGATGGTGCGCAGGACGTTATAGTGGGTGATCCGCTGGTCGTAGCGCCCCGCTTTCACCATGGGGCCGATGAAGAGCGTCACGATTCGGTTATTCTCCTTGGCGTTATCATTATCCTCATCCCACGTCACAATCAGCAGACTGTTGTGCTGCTGAGCCCACTGAACATAGGCCTCCAAGTGATCCCGAAGCCAGCGATCCCCTATTTGAATGGCCTCCGGATCCTTGCCGTGGTGCATGTCGTTCACCTGATTCGGCACGACGATGCTGACCGTGGGGAGCGCACGATAGTCGGCTGGGAAACTCGTCAGGGGCAGATTGATCTCAGCCGGGAGGCCATTGGCCGGGCTGTTCTGCCAATTTACCCAAGGATTATGTTTGCGGGCATAGCTCCCGTCTTTGCAGGTCAACGAACCCACTGAGGGCAGGTCTTCTGAATATCCGACGAACGTCAGCCCGGCTGCCAGCAATGCGTGGCCAAGATTCGGTGTCGTAAATGTATGCGGGCAGGAATTGTCGGTGATGTTCTGCGTCGATCCGGAAAACAACGCGAGGTAATTCGGCTGACTCGGGTGGGTAATCCCGAACGACTGCGTGAGCAACGCACCCTTGGCGGCCAATTCATTGATGTAGGGCGCATGGAGTGAATCGATGATCTGGCTATAGGAATGATTCTCCTCGATCACGATGACGATGTGATCGGGTCTGGGCAACGGGACAGGCGTCGGGCTGTCGCCTTTGGGTGAAGACGCAGCCAGCACGCAGGCGCTCATCACCAGCGGCAACACCATCGCTCCGAGTATGAGTTTCCAGCGCATGAGACTATGTACCACTCCTCTCCGTTGATTTGCCACCATGAGTATCCCGCGGTTCATGCGTGCAGCACTCTACGCCCCATTTGCGCCCTAGACCTACTATTCCTTCACCCACTCAACCTGTGTAAGATAGGCTCCGTATTGGATGATCGAGCAGCCCCCTGCACTTGTCGTGCAGTAACTATCGGTTATGCCGACGATCAGCATCTTCTATGGTATCGTGATTCAAATGTTCTGGCGGGATCATAATCCGCCGCACTTCCATGCGCTCTACGGAGAACATGAAGCCATCTTCGACCTGCGAAATCTGACAGTGCTGCGCGGGGCGCTCCCCCGCCACGCGATGGCGCTTGTTCTGGAGTGGGCCACCGACCATCGAGATGCTCTCATGGAGGACTGGAATCTATGCAGCCAACTCAAGTCTCCCAATCCAATCGAGCCGCTGCTGTAGAGCCGGCGATTCAACCGATCGCGCCTTGGCGGGTTGCGTCCGTGCATGCTGAGCCTGAGCGGCAGTTACGGGTCACGTTTGTCGATGGCACAACAGGCACGGTCGATCTGCGGAATTTCCTGAATACCCCACAGATCCAGGGCACGATATTCGAACCATTGTGCGATCCGGCGATGCTCGCGCAAGTGCGCGTTGTCATGGGGGCCGTGCAATGGCCCAATGGCGCCGATCTCGCGCCCGATGCGATGTACGATGCAATCAAACTCCACGGGTCTTGGGTCGTAGAATGAAGGAACGGGGCGATCGGAAAGGATCGAGACTTTCCTCATGACCTGTTCGGTCAACCCTGCGACACTACCTCTATGACCGGTCTCGCTTCATTTGAGCATCTGCGCTCCCGTCTCTACCTCTCGCTCGGGCTGAATGCCCTCGTCATCACCGCCGAATTCATCGGCGGCTTCCTCCTCGACAGCGTCGGCCTCATGAGCGACGCGGGACACAATCTCGTCGATCAGGGCTCGCTCTTTCTGGCGCTCTATGCGCATATCCTCACCAGGCAGCCGGCCAGCGAAACCCGCACGTTCGGTTATCACCGCGCCGGCGTCATTGCCGCGTTTCTCAACTCGTTTATCCTGCTGCTGACGGCAATCGGCATCACCCTCGTGGGCCTCAAGCGGTTGCTGCATCCGGTCCCGGTAGACGGCGGATGGATCATGGGCATTGCCGCCATGAGCTTTGTGGCCAATCTCAGCATCGCCTTGCTGCTCCAGCACGGTGCGAAAGACGACCTGAATATCCGCAGCGCCTTCTGGCATATGCTGGGCGATGCCTGGGTCTCGCTCGGCGTCGTGCTGAGCGGCGGCGCAATCATGTTGACTGGTTGGACGGTGCTCGATCCGCTCATCAGTCTCCTCGTAGTCGGCGCTATTCTCCACGGAGCCTGGCCGCTGTTCAAAGAATCCCTCGACGTGCTGCTGGAATCCACCCCGCCCACGATCAGTGCATCCCACGTTGTCTCGACGATCGAGGCCATGCCCGGCGTGAAGAACGTGCATGATCTCCATATCTGGGCCGTGGAGCCCCGCCTCATCATGCTCACCGCCCACGTGCTGGTGGACGGAGATGACGCCGCCCTCACCAACGTGCTGCTCCGCTCGATCCACGAACGGATTACCGCCGACTTCGGCATCAAGCACATGACGATCCAACTGGAATCTCACTGCTGCGATCACGACGACGTGCACTGCGACCTGACCAAACTCGCCGCGCAACACCAACCTACTGAATTGGTCGCGCACCGCCACTAGACTGCCGCGCGTTTTAGTAGGCCCCGGCACTCTGAGCGAGACCTCCCTCAGGCTCTCATCCTGCCACTCTGGACTTGTTGAAAGCAGAACTTCCAGATCGGCGCGTAGTGCGTTCTGAACTCTTCCCGGGAAAACCTGCCGTCCTGATTGGGGTCGAAATGAGCGGTATACTCGGCAACTTCTCGTTCCGGCAAGCCCCACTCCACCAAGAGCATACGCACTTCAAACACCTCCAGGTACCCGCTGCCGTCAATATCGATGCAATCGAAGACGAAATCGGCCTGCTCCGCCGCGAGATATCGCCGGCCGACTTGCAGCGTCCGCGTGAAACGCCCTGAAATCAGGTGCATCCGCCACAGATGCCGATAGAACTGGTCGAACCCAAATGGCGCCCGAACGACATAGCGGCAAAGAAACGCTTTGATGGAGGAATCAGGCATGCGCCACGCGGACAGCAGCCCCGCGATCTCCGCCGCATCGAGGGCTCCGTCCCGATTCTGGTCGACCGCGTCAAAGACCGCCATCGCCTGCTCCCGATCTGTCGAAGAAACTCCGCGAGGCAGCGCGCGCCCATTCTCTGTAACTTGCCGGTCTATCCATCGCGCCTTTTCTTCCGGATCGAGCAGCCCGTGCCGGGCATGCTCCTGCAGAAAGTGCCTGAGGGTGGCTCCCGTTGGCCGATACAGCGATCGGAACAGAAGCACATACAAGGCCACAAACCCCATGAGCGCCAGTGGAGCCCAGGGCCCCAGAATCGCCGGAAACGTCACCAGCCCCGAGACAATGATCGACACAGAATAGAGCGACTCACGAAACAAGCCAAGCTTTTGAAACAACACGAAGAAGATCCGGACCCAGACATAGGTATTCAAAGCCAAATACGCGTTCATCAGCCAGTAGGGAGACGTCGGTTCCAGCAGCACATGCGCCGCGCAGAACACATGCAAGGCGATCACAAACCCGTACCCCGGAGTCATAACGGCCTTCGCTCCGAATACGATCGACATCTGATAGAGCGCCGTCGGCGTATGAACGAACAGAGCCAATACAGCGGCTGCCACAGCCGGCTCAGGCTGTCCGGTTGCATACGCCAGCCCAAAGGCCAACAACTCCGCGCTTCCCGACACAATATGCCACCGCAGTACGAGCCGCCGGCGCGGAAGCATCAGGAACTTCGGATGGGCCGGATGGGTGTAGTGGTAGGCCAGCACCACAACGTTGCACAGGGTGGAGGCCAGCGCGACCGCCAGGATCTGAAGGGACATCGGTTCGTGGCGAGACTCCTGAGTCAGGAGTGTGAACAGGCCGAGCAAATACACGGCCAACGGTCCGATCAGCAAGAATCGTTTCAGCACCGGGCAGTCCCCTCTCTCCTCACCACGACCATGGCGATCGTCGCCAAAGAGATCGCAGTGTATTTTCGCGGGACCGACAGAGTCAACGCATGCGTTAGACCTGGAACATATTCACCGTTGACAGCGTACCGCCGGATCGGCAGAGTACGGCTCCCATGCTCTTTGAACCCCTTGTACTCAAAGGTCTCACCTTCAAGAATCGTCTCATCCGTTCGTCGATCGGCGGCCGCACCTGCTATTACGACGGCACGGTCAATCCGGCGTGGAAACGCTTCGAGACCAGATTCGCGCAGGCCGGCGTCGCCGGAATCATCTCGGCGACGATCAACGTGGACGATAAACGATGGTCCCCGCTGGAGTACCCCAAACTGTCCCACGACCGGTTTATCCGACCCATTCGAGAAGTTGTCCGCGCCGTACAGGCGTTTGACTGCCGGTACATCATTCAGGTGGGCGACCCCGGGTACCACACGCAATCCAGCCTTTTTTCCCAACCCGAGGATCATAAGTCTGCTTCAGACGGTTTTGACCTGGTGTTCGGCTACGGCAATCGGCGAATTGCCATGACCACCGGGGAAGTCGAACGGGCCGTTCAACAGTTCATCGACGCGGCGCGGCGCGTCAGAGAAACCGGTTGCGACGGGATTGAGATCACGGCTGCAAAAGGCTACCTCATCCATCAGTTTCTCAATCCGGCCACGAACCAGCGAACCGATCGGTATGGCGGCAGTGTCGAACGCCGCTTTCAATTTCTCAGGGAGATCGTCCAGGGTGTCCGCCGGACCGTGGGCACTGACTTTCTCTTCGGGGTCAAGCTCTCCGCTGCAGATCATAATTGGCTCCCCATCAATGTCCGATGGCCGATCGTGTTCCCCTTGCGGCACTTCTTTGCGGGGAACGGCTTGACGGAGACCCTCTATTACGCAAAAGAGTTGGCCCATCTCGGCGTGGATTACCTTCACATCACGAACGGATTCGGCTTTATCAACCCCAAGGATAGTACGGGCTCCTGGCCGGTCGACGAGTTCCGCTTGTACGCCAATTCCGTAAGACACTTGAGCGCCAAAGCTCACATCAGGGCGATGTTGCTCAATCTACTGCCCCGCCCGGTCCTCAAGTCCGTGTTCGGAATAGGCTGGCGCTACCAACCGGCCGTCAACGCCGAACAGGCGGAGCGATTCAAACAGGCGATCGGACTGCCCGTGATCGGCAACGGCGGATTCCAACGACGCTCGACCATCGAACATGCCTTAACGAACGGGCACTGCGATCTCGTCGCCATGGCCCGCCCGCTCTTGGCCAATCCGAATCTCCTCCAGCTCTTTCGCGACCATCGGGAAGAACCGGAGCGACCCTGCACCCACTGCAATCGCTGCTCAGTGGCCACCGCCGTCCTTCCGCTCGGGTGCTACGACCAGTCTCGATTTGCTTCGCAGGACGAGATGGAAGCGCAAATATTATGGTGGACCGGCGGCCCCGAGGACACCGTCTAACCCGAACAGCGCTCCGCCTTTCATGTCTGAACCCCATCCAGGTAGAATGCCTTTGCAATCTGGCATCGATTACAGTTGGAATAATTGACCATGCCTGCTCCCATCCCCTTCTATCTCCTCTGCGGCTCCCTCGGCGCCGGCAAAACCACGCTGCTGATGCGTCTGCTGGAATATTGGAAAAGTCAGGGCCTCAGGGCCGGTGTGCTGATGAACGAGGCGGGGGAGGTCAGCATCGATGGCCCGCGCGCGGGGACGATCGCGGAGCAGGTCATGAATCTGGCAGGCGGCTGCGTCTGTTGCGATACGAAAGAAGATCTCTCGTGGGGCATCGCGCAGCTCGTGAACGATGCCGCCTCCGATGTGGTGATCATCGAGTGCTCGGGGCTAGCCGATCCGGCTGAAGTGATCGACGCCGTGACGGACCTCTACACCGCCCGCCTCGCCACATTGGAACGGGTGATTGCCCTGCTCCATCCCATCGCCAGCGACACCAGCCATTCCAGCCAGTATGTCACCACTCAGGCGATTCGCTGCGCGGACGAACTCATTCTCAATAAGCAGGATCTCTATGTGCCGGGACATTGGGAGGGGTTCAAAAGCGGGATCGTGAAGCAGAACCCCTATGCCCGCATCTCGGAAACCACCCATGCGCGCATCGACGCAGCCGCGCTCTTGGCGCCGGTGCAACAAGCACGACCGGCGAAGCAGACGAACGTCGTTTTCGGCGAGCCACGCCCTTCAAGTTCACACAAACGGGCGAACTATCATCCCATTGCCACGACCGTGAAACTTCCCGCGCCGCTGAACCGCACCAGCTTCGAAGCCTGGACCAAATCGCTGCCCAAAGAACTCGAACGAGCCAAAGGATTCTTTCGCTTCACAGGCGAGCCGGAGCTGCAGGAATTTCAATACGCCCCGCCGGGAACACCCACCATCGCCCCCATCATGCTGCTCGACGAACCCAGTCCCGCCATCGTCCTCATCGGACGTGGCTATGACATGGACCAGTTACAAACCGCACTGCTCGCTTGCATGAAGTCATAGAAACCGAAGAAACAGGAAAGACCGACCTACCGCGAAGAAGAGACAGGAACCTGCGCTGTGGCGCGAAATCGCGGCCATTGCAGCAGCGCCCAGGCAATGCCGCCGCCGATCAGTCCGCCTAAGACCCAGCCACCAAGCACATCCGTGACATAATGCGCCCCGATATAGACCCGCGAGAAGCCCACCAGCGCCACGATCGGCCAGCTGATCCAACCGGTCTT
>CAZXNN010000135.1:0-8088 GCA_964641915.1 uncultured Nitrospira sp.
TTGTTTTTGCATGGGCTCTCTCCTTGTCCCGGGCTATTCCTGATGTTGTATCCGATATGCGAAGGTGGTGTCAGGATTGTTGAGGCGACGCTGACTGAAAATACCGTAGAGGTAGGAGTGCACCAACCGAAAGAGGGAGACGTCTTAGATCTTTGCTGCTCCCATTCGGTTACTTCCTGTTTGGCAATATGCATTCATATCAACATCTTGTGATGTTTATCGTAATGAGATGGATTTGGTTCTGAATCGATCGAGTTTTGCGATGATGAGGTAAGTTGAGGTACGTGAGCGGATGCAATGAAGATATGAATGGAGGCGAGGCGGTGAGGCTCTGACTGTCGGGTAGGGCTATATGGCGGAGGGGGCGAGATTTGAACTCGCGGATAGGTTGCCCCATCTCCAGTTTTCAAGACTGGCACGTTCGGCCGCTCCGTCACCCCTCCGAGCCGTAACAAGATATGTGGCACTACTTTCTGATGCAGTCAAGCCCTCCCATATAGGGGCGGAGCGGCGCAGGAACGACAATGTTCCCATCCGCTTGCTGGTAATTTTCCAAAATAGCAAGCAGCGTTCGGCCCACGGCAAGGCCCGATCCGTTCAAGGTATGGACGAACTCTGTCTTGGAGTCCTTCTTATTTCCCTTTGTGCGATAGCGAATGTTGGCGCGACGAGCCTGAAATCCCTCGAAGTTGCTGCAGGAGGAGATTTCACGGAAGTGTTGCTGTGAGGGGAGCCAGACTTCAATGTCGTAGGTCTTCGCTGCTGAAAACCCCATGTCTCCCGAGCAGAGCGTCACGACACGGTAAGGCAGGCCTAGTCCTTGTAAGATGCTCTCTGCATGGCCGGTGAGGCGCTCAAGCTCAGCTTGCGACTGGTCCGGAGGACAGAACGAGACCAGTTCGACTTTGTTGAACTGATGGAGTCTGATTAAGCCGCGGGTATCTTTCCCGTAGGACCCGGCTTCGCGGCGGAAGCAGGGCGTATAGGCGGTGTAGCGGATGGGCAATACTTCTTCGTCCAGCAATTCATCTCGGTGGAGATTCGTGAGCGGCACCTCAGCTGTAGGAATGAGAAAATAATCTTCGTCTTTCAGACGGAACAGATCTTCTTCAAACTTAGGCAGTTGCCCTGTGCCGGTCATCGTTGCGCGATTGACCAGGAGGGGAGGGAGCACTTCCCGGTATCCGTGCTGCGTCGTATGTCGGTCCAGCATATAATTGATGAGCGCGCGTTCAAGCTGGGCTCCGGCGCCGGTCATGACGGCGAAACGGGCTCCGGCGAGCTTGGAGGCTCGATCGAAATCGAGAATGCCCAGAGCCTCGCCGAGTTCCCAATGGGGTTTCGGGGGAAAGTCGAAGGATGGGTGGATTCCCCAGCGACGGGTCTCGATATTGTCCGAGGCATCCTGTCCGGCCGGCACCGATTCATGTGGCACGTTGGGGATGCGCAAATTCAGATCGCCGAGAGACTCCTCAACGCCGCGCAGAGTACCTTCAAACTCACGAATGCGATCGCCGAGCTGCTTCATTGAGGTCATGGCATCGTCTGCCGGCTCTTTGGCCCGCTTTAACCGGGCAACTTCGTCGGACCCTTTTTTAAGGTCATTACGAAGTTGCTCTACCTGCATGGTGAGGTTGCGGCGCTCTTCGACCAGTGCCTTCATGGTATCCCAGGGGACGTCGGTTCCCCGGCGGCCTAGGCGTTCACGGATTGAGTCGAGATGGTCTCGCAATTGGCGCAAATCGTACACGTGATACTCCTCAGAAATTTTGAGGAATCTAGCATCGGGTTTAGACAGAGTCAACGAAACGGATGATGCAACGTGCGGTGCAGCTGTGGAGTCGATTCCTGTGGATTGACAATCGCTATCCGTGCCGCCACGATGACGCTATGCGAACGGTCTCGAATCCACCTAATCCATTTGAGTCGTCTTATCGTGAATTGCTGGAGCCTGCTCCGGCGGCAACCGTGGAGATCTTTCACGACGCGAGCCGGGTAATTCTGAGTCGCAATGACAGCCCCGATCTGCCCTTTCGCTGGAGTGTCAATCCCTATCGCGGCTGTTTCCATGGCTGTGCCTATTGCTATGCACGTCCTTCGCACGAGTATTGGGGATTCGGAGCAGGAACCGACTTTGAGTCCAAGCTGGTGGTGAAGGAGGATGCGGCCGCTCTGTTGCGCCAGGCATTTGAGCGTCCGTCCTGGAAGGGCGAGTTGATCGTGTTTTCCGGGAATACCGATTGCTATCAGCCCCTGGAAGCTTCCTATGGGTTAACGCGAGGTTGTTTGGCGGCGTGTGCGGATTATCGGAATCCGGTGGGGATTATTACGAAGGCTGCATTGGTGCTCCGTGACCTGGATGTGTTGACGAGGCTGCGCCACCAATCCTGGATACGGGTCTACTTCAGCATTCCGTTTGCCGATGATGCCGTAGCCAGAAAGATGGAGCCGCATGCTCCTTCTGTTGGGAAGCGGTTTGAGGTCATGAAGGCGCTCTCTGAGGCGGGGATTTCGACCGGCATTTCAATCGCACCGGTGATTCCCGGACTTAACGATGAGGCGATGCCCGAACTGCTTGAGCGGGCGCGGGCTGCCGGCGCACGCACGGCGACGTTCAGCTTGCTGCGGCTCTCCGGTAGCGTCGAGCCCGTCTTCCTGGAGCGAATCAAAGAAGCATTTCCGGACCGGTTCCCGAAAATCACCAATCGACTTCGCGAGGTGCGAGGGGGGCGGCTCTCCGAATTAGCGTTCTTCGATCGCCATCATGGAACGGGAACTTATTGGCAGATGATCGAGCAGCTGTTCGAGCTGGCCAGTCGCCGGGCTGGCTTTGACCAAGATGTTGAGGATGTGATCCCTGAGACCTTCAGGCGACCCGGCGGGGTGTAGACGACATTGTTCGACCAAGAGGAGGAAGGATGAAGCACAATCCCGGGTTTCTGAAGTTAGTGGACCAAGCCAGGGCACGCGTCAAGGAATGTACGGTGGCGGATGTACAGAGCCGCATGGCTCGCGGTGAGAGGTTTCACTTCATCGACGTACGGGAAGACCATGAGTTTGCGAAGGATCGCGCCAAGGGGGCTTGTCATCTGGGGAAGGGAATTCTCGAGCGTGATATCGAAACAATGATTCCTGGAAAGCAGGAAGCGATTGTGTTGTATTGCGGAGGCGGCTTTCGTTCGGTGCTGGCGGCGGACGCTCTGCAGCAGATGGGCTATACGAACGTGGTCTCGATGGATGGGGGAATCAAGGCGTGGAGAGAGGCCGGCTGTCCACTCGAAGAAGGACAGCCAGCCTAGCCCGAGAACGCTACTTGTTTACGCGATCGAACTCTTTAATCACTTGTTCGGTGAGATCGACGGTGTCTTTGCTGTAGATCACGATTTTCACGGTCTGTTCGCTTCCGCGGTCGACCACAATCGAGAAGCCGCCCTTCTCGGCCACCGATTGGGTGGCTGAGCCGATACGCTTCATGTAGTCGTCGACGAGTTCTTTCTGCTTGCCCTGAAGTTCCTGATTGAATTCCTGCGCGCGCTTTTGGTAGTCCTGGATTCTTGTCCGGAACTGCGCTTCCTTGTCCTTCTTCTCAGCCTCGCTCAACTTGGCGAGCTGCTCTTTGAGCTGCTTTTCATAATTCCGCAATTCTTCTTCGTCCCGGGAGAGCAATTTTTGTCTCGTGGTGACGTATTCTTTGAGTCCATCGAGGGCTTTCTTGCCGGCTTTGGATTTCTCAAGGACCATCTGCGGGTCAACGACTCCCATTTTGAAGGCGTCAGCCGCCTGCACGGCCGTCGAGAGCGGTCCCAGCAGCAGAGAGAAGAGGGCGGTCACGATAATCGTCTGTACGACGGGGATGCGCATATGAACACTCCTTAGGCTAAGCATGACACGGATGTGCGAGTAAGTGTCGGTCAGAATAACGAGGCGATGAGGGCCTGTCAAGGCAGTGCGAAGGGGCTAGACGAAATAGCGACTGGTGTCGAATTGATGCTCCGTATTGTCGATGAGCCGCACAATGCTGTGACGATAGTCGCCGGATGCATCTTTGCTGGTGAGGTCCAGTTCCGGGCCGCTATTCATCAGGTTCCCTTCGGGGTCGGCAATCACTTTTACCAGAGGTCGCTCGGCATCGACTCGTTCAATCGCAGGTTTGAGGACGACGGCCAGCTCGTCGGTATTCAGCATGACGAGACTGCCGATGGGGACGATGCCGACGCAGTTGACGAATAGCTTCAAGAGCGTTGCGTCAAAACTCTTCCCTGACTTGCCGAACATGATGTTCAACACCTTGGAGGGCGACATCGGTTCGCGCCGGTAGACGCGTGAGGAGGTCATGGCGTCGTAACAGTCGGCAATCATCAGGATGCGACCGGTGAGCGACAGTTTCCAGGGCGTCTTCAACTTAGGATAGCCGGAGTAATCGAGATTCATGTGATGCTCGAATGAGGCAGCGGCCATGCGGGCGGGGAGATTGGTAATCCCACGCAACTCCGCAAGGCTCAGTACGCCTTCGGTCGGATGATTCCGCATCGCGACCCATTCTTCGTCGGAAAACTCGCCGGGCTTGTTCAGCACTTCAAGGGGGATCGTCGATTTGCCCATGTCGTGAAACAGCGCGGCCAGGCCAAGATCCGCCAGCGCAACCTTGGGATAACCGGTGCGGTTGGCCAAGGCAATCGAGAGCAAGGAGACGTTGACCGAGTGGTTGTGCGTGTATTGATCGTGGCATCGCAGGGTGGTCAACCCTAAAAGGGTGGCCTCGTCCTGCATCATCAAGTCCACGATGTTCTGGATAGCTCGCTTGGCCTGCTTGAAATTAACCGTACCGCCATCCCGCACAGACTTCTCGAGCCCCCCGACGGCGCTCGCGGCTTTGGCGTAGGCATTCTTGGACTGGATCTTATGTTGAACTTTGAGGTCTGTCGGTGTGTCCCCCGCCTTTTCCGAACTGGATTCGGCGCTCTGATCTTCTTTTAGCTCAAGCTCGCGAGGATCCTCCAAGTCGATGCCGTTGACTTCGCGCGCTTTCAGCTCTTGCCGGAAGTCGTCCACAGATTTTGTGGTGGGATCCAGGCTGACGAAGAGGTAGGCGAATTCCCGAAGGTCCTTCGATGCCACGGCGGAACCAAATGTCAGGCCGCCGATTTTCCACTTGTTCAATGAATCGATGATGCTGCCGATGACGGCCATCTGTTGGGCGTTGACCTTCAGATGGCTTTCGCCGAGGAACAGGAAGTCGTTTTGCAACCGGAGGGTGACCGGCTGGTCGTGGGCCAGCGTTTGAATCAGCGTAAGCATGGTTTCAACGGGCTTGTCCAGCGCGGCGTTCGTCCGGCCATGAATTTTTGAGGTCTTGATGAGCGTGTTGAGTTGCGTAATCAGCTGGAAGCCCAGCATGACGAGTTGCTGATCGAGAATGTCGCCGGCCTCGGATCCGTGCCCGATTTTCTGCGACAGAGATTTCTCGTGCGTCAGCAGCGGCTGCGTCTGGTCGTCCTTGGCGGCGGGCTGAACGAGCTTGAAGTCACTCACGAGGCGTCCTCATGTAACGTGGGTTGAGGCGTGCTTGCCTTGGACTGCTTATGCAGTTGCGAGATCGCCATGGTGCAGGCCTGGCGAACCGCGGCGCTTCCTTTTTTCTTTCCGAGCTCTAAGGTGGCGATTGCAGCGGGGGTGGCCAGTTTCCCGAGGGCATCGGCGGCCAGCACGGCACATTCCTCTTTCTTCTTCCTGTTGGTCCAGGCCCATTCGGTGAAGAGGCCCTGCCAATAGGGAATGGCTTCATCTCCGCAGGTGGCGCGGATCGCTTGGTACAGTCCGCGCTTTTCGCTCAATGGGCGTTCCAGAAATGTGTCGTCGGAGAGGATTGGGGTCCACTGAGGAAACGGAGCGGCATATTGTCCGGTGGCCAACAATTTCAATGCGGCGATACGAACAGTATCCTCGGCATCGGACAGGCAGAGGATGAGTCTGGCGCCGTTGCCGTTAGGCCTGAGCAGACCGAATATCCGGATCGCTTCCTTGCGGACCTGCGCATCCGGATACCGCAGGAGTTTTTCAACCGCCTCGGTGAATATCGGATTGTTCCACTTGGCGACGATGGCCAGAAGATTTCTGACATAGACCGGTCGTCGGTCGGTAAGGCCTCGAATCAACGGTTCGGGGTGGTCTTTGGCTAAGGTTTGGAGCGTTTCCGCCACAATCGCCTGATGGGCGGCGTGCTCAAGGTTTGCCATCAGTGAGCAGAGGAGGGATACGGCGTCAGAGCCCATCAGAAGGAGCACGGTCGAGAGTCCTTCGGTGTTGGGGTTCGGCGTCCGGTTCAGGTACGACTCGATGGCTTTGATGTGTTCGGGTTTGCCCAGGCCGGTCAGGAGGCTGGCCAGCTGTTGCTTATGGGCTTCGGCAATATCCGGGCGGACTGCCTCGGTTTCGTGGAGGATGCTGAGGACGGATTCAAGGACGGCCCATTTCCCCGCTTGAAAGAGGGCCGTGATGACGTGGCCCCAGAGGGAGAAGAGTTTGGTCAGCAGGGCAGGCGATTGCTCCGACGCCAGAATCGCCGTGAGCACGTCCAGGATATAGGATGTACTGTCTTGCTGGTTTTCCTGTTCGATCTCTTTGGCCAGCGCGGCGAGTTCGTCTTCCGTGACCTCGTAGCCCACCAGGCCAGACTGGAATCGCGCTTTTTGCTGGGCAGCACTTTGGGTCTCGCTGCTTCCGGATTGCACGTTGTGCTTCATGCGTTCTTGATCGAGTAGCTCCCGCAGGGTTGAGTCTGATGTCGTGAGAGGATCCAGCTTCAGGAAGGCGTCCGATCCTCCCGACGCTTTCGCGATTTCTTCCGCCGTCACCAGCGTCAGAGCGGCCATGTTTTTTTGCCAGAGGCGGGTGACGATGTCGTCGTCGTTCTCTTTGTCCTGGCTTGCCCAGAGGGCATCGAGAAAGAACGACAGGTCTTCCTCCGTCAATCCTTGATGGAGCACGAGTTCGCGGATACCGTCGGCGTAGAGTTTGAAGGCGAGATTCTCGCTGCCCCCCTCTTTTTCGGCCTGGTAGACGACTTCGTCTTTGCAGAGCAACTCCGAACGGGTGACGAGAAACGTAAGTTTGGCGTAGGTGCCGAGATGACTGGAAAGCTCTTCGAAGAGCTGCTGGGAAAATTTCAGCGCTACCGGATTGGCGGCTCCGTAGGTGCGATTGGATTTGGCGGTCTTGTCGAGAAGCTTTAAGACGCGCTTGACCGAGGCGACCTCAGGATCTTCCGTTCCCTTAGCCGCGACTGCGGCTGCCATCATCTCTTGTGCGGCCTTGAGATCAGACATAGTGATACACCTATCGGGAGGTCGAAAATTCGTCAAGGAAATCAGTATTCTCGACTAGCTGAACTCACGAGGGATTGTACGAGTGCTATGGCTTGTCAGACCTGTAGGCGGTCAGTACAATTGCTCCACGATGACCTCAATACCGCCTGTTCGGATCATCTGCTTCGGTGATAGCCTGACCGCGGGGTTCCAATCTCCCACCAGAGAAAACCCTCAAGGCGGCTCCACGCCCTTTGGAGAATCACTGCAAGAAAGAATCGGATCGGCCGGGCAAGTGTCTATCAGCGGGATCTGCGGGGAACTCACCGGGGAAATGGTTATGCGATTCCGGAGGGATGTCCTGGCCCATGAACCCCACTATGTCGTGATTCTGGGCGGCACCAACGATCTCGGGTGGAACGGGCCGACGCACGAAATTATGCGCAATCTGGTGAAGATGTATGAGCAGACCCTGGCTGCCGGAGGAGTGCCGGTGCCTGTGACGGTGCCGTCTTTGCGTGTCGAGGATGCAGGGAACAGTCGGGAAGGAATGGACTGGGTCGCCGGTCATTTAGAGCGGCGGTATGAGCTGAATGGGCTGATTCTCGACTATGGTCGAACGAAGAATCTCACCGCCGTCGATCTCTTCACCGCCACAGCTGAGCCCGGGACGAATTTGTTAGCCCGTGAATATTCTAACGATGGATTGCACCTCACCACCGCCGGCTATCGCCTCTTTGCCGACCTGGTGTATCAGCAAGTCCTCCAACCTGTCTTGTCAAAG
>CAZXNN010000136.1:0-7922 GCA_964641915.1 uncultured Nitrospira sp.
GGTGATGCTGTCAGCTGAAACAGCCATCGGCGCGCATCCGGTTGAAACCGTCCAGGTCATGGATCGCATCATCCGTGCGGCGGAGGAAGGGCCTGAGCCGGGCGTAAGCCCCAAGCGTCACACCGATTGGGGGGACATGGCCTTTCCCGAAGCGATCTGTACCGCAGCGGCCTCGGCCGCCAAGGCGATCGCCGCCGGCGTGATCGTCGCTTTCAGCGAGCGTGGAACGACGGCGCGCCTCATCTCGAAGCAACGACCGGCCGCACCGATCATTGCCTTCACCCCGTTTGAGCCGGTCAGGAAACGGATGGCGCTCTATTGGGGCGTTCGCCCCTACACCATGCCGCAAATCGAGCAGACTGATGCCCGGGTGGACGAGGCCGAACGGCGGCTGAAAGCGGAAGGGCTGGCCAAAACTGGAGAACGGATTGTGATCCTCTCCGGAACGCGCATCGGGCAACCGGGGGGAACGAATCTGATCAAACTGCACGTCATAGGATGAATTGCGTGCCGCACGATCGGAAGACTGCCACCAGAAGAACCCGCTCGCCGTCGTACGTTTCAACACCGTCTCATTAAGCGCACCAAGACAACGCTACCACCGTTGCGCCCAAGGAGGCGCCGAGGTGGGATCAGGTTCGAGGAGAGAGAGATCCACTTCAGACATGATGTCGGAGCGGCCAGCGTCAAGACGTCGCACTTGCAGCTGACCCGCCCGCGTAGCGACGAGCAAATGCCCCTCGCGGCTCCAATCCGCCCATTGCAGATCGTCTAGCAATTCAAAGTCGCCGTTGGCCTCCAATGAATAGCGAACCCGCAAACCATCCACCGCCTGATCGACACCGAATTCCCCTCCCGCCCATCCGACACTTTCCACACACAAAACGCGGGTGCCGTTGGGCTGTGGCTTCCGCATACGGGCATTGCGACGTTCATCCCAGATATCCTTTGGATCACGCGCAGGCGAATCCGGGGCTTCAATCCATCCGCGGCGCCGTTCATTGGCAAATTGGATCGCAGGGATGGAACGCAACCCGTATGGGATCGGCAGCGCAGCCCCCTGCAAGGAGTCGGTCTCGCTGTCCTCGGTGAAACAGTACCCGCGCGTCCAGGTGCCGCAGGTCGGAAAGGAATACAGAGCCGTGAGCCAGGGAAGTTTTGAGATCGCCACGTAGGCTTCGCCATGCTCCCACGTGGCACTGGGTTTGTGGGCGAAGTAGCAGAGATACTGTCCGTCAGGAGACAGGTCAGATCGCCGTGGGAAGAGCCGCCCACCGAGCCAGGCCCCTGGCTCATACCGCCCCGCCGCCAGGTCCCACCGGCCTACATGTGCCCAGTTCGACGGACCCCGGCGAAACACTGCAACCACCGGCGCCGCAGCCGCAGAAATGCAGTAGATTCTCGGCGGAACCTGCGTCTGCATACATCCTCCGTCTCGATCACAGGGGATTCACGTCAGGGAGAGAACTGCCCGATCGACAACCCTGCAATCGCGGCGATGCCACCCACACAACAGAGAACGAAGCCGACCGCGCCTGCCACAAACCAGGGGCGAACCGGCGCGAACTCGATCGGCGTGAGCCGGTCATGCAACTCAACCGGCCTCCGCCACCACCATGACGGCAGCGTCATCCGCCGCTTCAAGGCGCGATACAAGACCACGTGATACCACAACCCCGCCGGAATCCCGATCAGCAAGCCTCCGGCCAGGATCCAGAGGCCGAACTCGATCATGATCTCCGGCGTGACCACCTTCGCAATCAAGCCGAGCACCACGACTCCGACCAGACTGGCCAGCACCAGCAAGAACTCATGCATAGAACGGATTGTACCGGACGCGCACGGACGTCTGGAAGCACCGCATGAGCGTTAGAGGGAGGATCTGAATTCGTGTCGAAGAAACTCCCGCCTTCCGCAACATCCACCCATATCCGTGCTCACCACTGTATCGTCGTTGTAGCCTGGGCTAGTCAGTTCAGCGGCAACCGGCGGAGCTTGAGCACGCGATTCCGGAGATCTTCGACCCTGGCCTTGTCCTTCATGACATCATGTCCCGGCATCACGCGGATTTCTGCCATGATACCTTTCCGAATGTAATGGAGCACCACGCCGGAGAGATCACCTTGAGCAGTTTGCCATTTTGCCAAGTCTGGATCGTTGGGTATGTACGTGGCTTTACCGGCCAAGAACTTGCTCGACTCCTTCTCGCTCGCGACCAGCACGTCGTGCGGCATAATCGTTTGGTTGATGAAGACCGTGCCAAAGCCTTTCTCCTCTCCCAAGGAGCAGCTGTACGAAAGGCCTCCGGAAAACGGCATCTCGCTGCCTTTCGGACCCACCAGCTTCATCCCGAGTGCGGCACTCAATTCCTGAGCGGTGTAGGGACAGGGCGTAGACTTCGTCAGGTTTGCCGGAACGGCCGGCTTTGAAGCCGGTGCCCCCGCCTGCACCGGAGCACTCGCCGCTCCTCCCGCATCGGCTTGCGCCGCCGCATGATTGGCATAGCCGTTCGGCTCGGAAATGTAGTCGCCGACCGCGGGACTCTTCGATACCGTCACCGTGTTGCCCTTCACCTGATCGCCCTTCATCAACATGTCGATACCGCTGGGCAACTTCAATTTAGCCGCTGCCTTCCCGGCACCCGACAATACTTCGATGTCGCTGTCGTTAAAGAACGCCCCCTTCTCAACCTTGAGCGTCACATCGTACGAACCGGACGCTTTTCCTGGCCCGACGGCCATCACCAGGGCCAGCGGCGCATCTCCGGCAAAGGCCTCTACTGAAAAGAGGAACATCATCGCAATCACGAGAGGGACCATGGCAACTCCTTGGCTTGGAAGAACACGGCACTGCCGTTCACAATACTGAATATATTCTACGAATCGGGCTTTGACCCGACAAGACATTTACTGGTTTACAGAACGGAAAAGATGAACGCATCGACGAGACCGATCGTAGCGAGTCATTTCCGACTCGGCTCTCTGTGCGGCTGCCAAGACAGAAGGCGGCGGTCGATGGCATGAACCTGCTCGCGGCTCAACCCTGTTGCAAGCGCATCGCGACGGACTGCAGCACGGCCGCTATCATGGACGGCTGCAAGGGAGTACCAGAAGTAGGCCTCCTGCGCATCCTGCGTCACACCCCACCCCGCCTCATACAGAAACCCTAGATCGCGCTGGGCCAGAGGATGCCCTTGTTCCGCCGCCCGGATGAACCACTTCAACGCCGCGGCGGGATCTGCATCAGGAGGCGACAAATACCCCTGCCCCACCATCCATTGCGCATTCGCATCACCAGCCTCCGCCAGAGGCTGAGCGGCAAACCCCTGGTCCTTCTCGGACTGGTGGGGAACAACATCGGCAGAGATCTGAGCCCTGACGGTAGAGGCATCCCCGACCTGCCCCAGCAGGATCAACAATCCGACACCGAAGCCTGTCACACTCCGCAGAGCCATCAATGGTTCGTGAACCATTCTGCTGCTTCGATGATCAAGTCAGTATTTCTCCAACTCCGATGTCACCGTAACGTTCAGATCCGGCTCGACGATAACCCCAACGCGATAGGCCCCACCAGCCTCAAAATAGCCCTGTTCGCCGGCATCAATATGCCGATCGCCTGCGTCGAATGCCACGCGAACCCCTGATTCTCCCCGAGGATGCACGATGAACCTGTGCTCCGATCCAGCCGCAAGGCGGTCGATGCGCTCCGAAAACCCTGAACCGGAGACCATAATATTGGTGATCACGCCCGACGAACGATTGGCGACGGTCACACCCGTCTCACGAGAACAGCCCGTCCAGGCAAGCACCAGACAAAAAAGAATGAGTAGGCGATAGCTCAACATGACGTAGAACTTGTGTGGAATTACGGAAGGACGGTCTGACTTTCTTGCCTCAGGAAGCGATCGACACTTGAAATAAATCAGAATGTCCTCATCTTTTACTCCATCTTCCACTCGAAACCGGACTACACTCCGAGTTAATCGACCTCGCGCAAGCTAGAGACCCAGATCTGAGAGCCCAGGATGATCATCCGGTCGACGCCCCAGCGGCCAGTGAAACTTCCGATCCGCCTCAGAAATCGGCAGATCGTTGATGCTGGCGATGCGGCGCCGCATGTACCCCTGTACATCAAATTCCCAGTTTTCATTGCCGTAGGACCGGAACCAGTTCCCGGCATCGTCATGCCACTCATAGGCAAACCGAACCGCAATCCGATTGGCATGAAATGCCCACAGCTCCTTAATGAGCCGGTAATCCAGCTCCTTGCTCCATTTCCTCGTCAGGAACTGCACGATGGCGTCGCGTCCGGCAAGAAACTCCGCGCGATTGCGCCAGACACTATCCAGCGTATATGCCAGGGCGACTCGTTGAGGGTCGCGGGTATTCCAAGCATCCTCGGCCATGCGGACTTTTTGAGCGGCAGTCGTTGCATCGAACGGGGGTAGTGGAGGTCTCGGTGCTTCCATATCGCTCCTTACATGAAAGATTGAGCTCGCAATGCGATCATAGACATTTGCTCGCTTGCCCTATGTACACCATTATCGATGGAAGCAGCCACCCCCACTCCTGCGCAGCCGTGATGGCACAAGGCGATCAATGGCCCCTGGTATACCAATAGGCCCAGGCGATCAACAGGCCTTGAAGGAAAAGCCGTAGCCACAGGCCGAGCGACGAAGCCCATGGATACAATTCAGGGTGCAAGGCCATGTGCACATTCGCCGGAAAGACCGCAATCAACAAGGCGATCAGCCCCCACGCCGCCAACCGGGACCACCGTTCGAACAGCAGAAGTCCCCCTAACCCGATCTCCGCCACCCCGCTGATGTACACCAGCGCCACAGGCCACGGCAGGTACGGCGGCATGATGCTCACATAAAACGGGGTGTTCACGAAGTGGTTCGCTCCGGCCGCAATAAAGAACAGGCCGAACAACCAGCGCGAGATGTATTTGAAACGATTCATCACTCAGGCTGAACGGGTGAAGCACTCACGATCGCAGATCCGCCCCCTAGCGCTTGTCCGGCGGAATCGTTTTGAGCTTGGCTACGAACTGACCATGCGCCGCCGAATCCACCGGCCGGTGCTTCACCGTGGTGCTTGCCGGATCTTTTCCCAGGAAGTTGTCGCCATTCCAATTCGTCGCAGGTCTGACCGGCCTTGGAGCGAACCCGCCGCCGCAGTTGGGACAGACATTTTCCAGAACCTGTTCGACGCACGTCACGCAGAAGGTGCATTCATACGAACAGATCCGCGCCTCAAGCGACTCAGGCGGCAGCACCTTATTGCAATGTTCGCAGGTCGGTCTGAGTTCGAGCATGGTGTCTTTGATGTGAAACCACTCACTAACTAGCAATCAATGGTTCCTGGAACTTTATCGGCTCACGGGAACATTTTCCGGTTCAGCGAGCTACCGAGATTCCACCTGCCCAGTAGCACGACTTCAATAAACCAGAATGAGCTACCCCTGTTTGCGCGGACACTTTCAAAAGGGGGCAATAAGCCCCCTGACGGCCTCAACTCACTTGAAGTCCAACTTGGAGTAAGTAAACATATACCCAGGGGAACATATTTGCATAATAATCCTCATGGATCGGATCCCAACCACAATACCGTACAGCAAGGGCTATCCATTCATTTGGGGAAATCGTGGCCGCCGTCTCCAGAAAGCATTGGTACGCCGATTCAGTAATGGCATATTGATAATAATGTTGTGAGGTTAGAACATGACACTTGAGAGACTAATGTCTGACTTAGCAATAACGTCATTTATGGTATTTGTTGGTGTAGTTTGGCTATACGGAACTCGATACAGATGGAGTGTTTTTGACCCCCCAGAACGATGGTGGTGGATTGATTCTAGTGCTATGGTGAAAAAGTTATTCGGGAATAAAATAGCTATAGGGCTGTCATATCTAACTGGAAGTGCATTCGTGGGAGTTGGTCTTTCAGTTTTTGTAGTCCGGCTAGTTGAATTAGGTCGAAGACTGGGGTATTGGAATTGAATTTGGTGGCAGTGGTGGGGACTGATCCTTCCCTGATTTCACAGACACCTCCATAAGTCGCAGAATGATGAAATTGGCGGTAAGCATGGCAACACTCACACGATGTCAGCTTACCGACGCATTCAAGTCCGAGACCGTCCGAATCACCAAGCGGAGACATTCTACTTTCCCCCATCATCACGTCGATCTCTGCCTTCAGCTAGAGCAAGCAACGGCTCCTGGAACCTTTTCGAGCTCCAGATGTGCACAGGGATTTGCTGGCGAAGTTTTGATTGTTGAAGACACTGCGAGCTTCGCAGCAGGGGAGCGCAATCCGGGGTACTTTGCCTGAACGAAGCCGGCGACTTGCCAAAGCACCAACGCATTTACCACCGTCGCCACGATCAGCGCGCCGGCGATTCCCACGCCAACTCGCCGATGCAGCCACTCGGCTATTCCACCGGTCAGCCCACCTATTGCGATACCGGCCAAGAGACCGGCCACTGCGAACATCGCATAAACCCCCATCGCGAACAGCATCGCAAAGCTATCGGCATTGGGAGCCACACTGAGGTACCCACCAAATCCTATCCACGCGCCCCATATCCCGCCGAGCACCGGCCAGGAAATGCGGACGGCCCGCCAGAATGCGTTCCCGTCCTTCATCACTTGCGTGCTCCTGGCAATAGGCTCTCCAGCGTTTGGCGAGCCCCAAGCAGGTGCCGTGCGGCTGTATCGATCTTTTGCAAGTGACACCCACCGGACGGCTCATTCCACGTTAATTTCAACGATTGATTGAATCCGCTGCTGAGGACAATTTTTTCCAATGGCATGACACGCAATTGGGCTGACGCCTGTAGCGGGATGATGTGTTCGACGTGAAGGGATTGTTGCTGATTGCGCCATTGCAGTCGCGCACCAAGCCAGTCACCAGCCCCGCCATCGATAAGCACCCATCCCGACCCGTCAGCGCTGAGGTTCAGATAGCAGTAGGCGCCCTGAGGAGCAGTCCCCGCCCATTCACCCGAAAAGAAACCGGGCGAGTTATCTGGCAAAGGCGTCAACGCGTGTGCAGTCCCCAGCCACACAACTACCAGTACGAGCCCCGTGAAATAGCGCATGTTCTGGCCTTGCCCCTGCGGGAATATTAACGGGAACATTCTTAATATCTTGCCCGAGAAACGCACGCACCCCTGGAGCAATTCAGGATGGGCCCAGGTACTGCAGCTACCCTCTCCACCCTAACCGGCTTGACGGCCAGTCCAATATCCGGGGCGCCGATGATGGTAGGCCACCGCGAGAATCAATGCGCCATCTCGTTCGAGCGAATAGATGAGCGAGTACCGAAAGGTCCGAAGTGTCCGTTTCCGAATGCCAGGCCGGATCTCCACGGCGGATTCAGGAAATTGTGCAATGCGATTTTCAGCCCGCCTAATCTCGTTAAAAAATCGTCGTCCTAACCCTTGCGCTTGCAACTCAAGGTAGCCGATCTCGTTCAGTAACTCGTCTTCCGCCGCCTCGTGGTATCGAAGCAGGGTCATCGAATGAGTTTGTCCACCTTCTCATGGACCGCCTCCGACGAAACCGCCTTGGCACGGCCTGACCGATACTCGTCCAATCGCCGTTGCGCTTCCTCCGCCCAAAGGCGCTCCGCTTCTTCCTCACTCAATTCCTCTAGACTTGCCAGCAGTTTTTCCGCGAGCGCGGCCCGATCACGCGTACCCAAACTCATCGCGCCTTTGATCACCTCAGCCAGGTTCGACATCTCAACCTCCTATTTCAATACACTCTGTCGAGCAGGCCCCAAAGACCTGCGATTCTTGCGCGTATTCTAAGACTTGTCAACGCGGCGGCGGGCAGATTTACGGGGTCATACCCCTTTGTTTAGATCGAGCAGCCAGTCCACCTCACGCAACTCAGAGCTTGGCTGACGAAGACG
>CAZXNN010000137.1:0-7916 GCA_964641915.1 uncultured Nitrospira sp.
AAGCGGCAGGAGTCCTCGAAGACGGGCTGAAATACTACCCCGGATTTATTACGGCGATGGTCGCGCTCGGACGGGCCTATGACCAGCTGAGCCAGCCGACTAAAGCCAAAGCTATTCTGGAAGAAGCCATTAAGATCAGTCCGGAAAATCTCCGGGCGCATCGGACCCTGGCAAAGATTTACACAGCCGAAGGCTCCACGGCTGCGGCCCTACGCTCCTGCGACGTGATCCTCGCTCTCAATCCATTAGATCAAGAATCGCTCTCGCTGCGCGCCTCCCTCGGCGCCACTATCCCGGACGCATCCGACACACCTCAGGCACCATCGACAAGAGCAACCGTCGCATCGTCCGAAGCGGCTGCTGGGGAGCTATCAGCCGTAGCCGAAAATGCAGACACCGTTGCAGAAGCGGTGGAACCCGCCATGCCGGATCTCCTAGCTGATGCCACCGCCAGCATGGCCTCAGTCCTAGAAACGGAACAGCGCCCGGCACAAGAACCTGCACTCGTTGAAGCGGCCATGACCAATGAACTCGCCGCCGAACAGACGTCCGTGGCTGCTCCATCACGAAATCGAACAGCTTCCAATCGTCTGGAGCATATGCTGCAGTCCATCCACGCCCGCCGCCGAGATCGCCCCTCTCCCGAAGCGACGACTGCGCCATCTCAACCCTGACCAAAGGTTTGACCCTCTCCGACGGGGCTGCTAGAATGCCGCCGTTAAGCACCTTGTTCGTGCACATATTCTTTTCCGTGACCCGGAGGCAGTGCGTACCTGAGATGGTTCGGATCCTTGTGCTACATGGGCCCAATCTCAACCTGCTCGGCACCCGGGAACAATCCATTTACGGCACGACCACGCTCGATGAGATTGATACCGCTATTGCCCAAACAGCCGAGGGCTTGAACATCGAAGTCGATACCCGCCAATCGAACATGGAAGGGGAGTTGGTCACCTGGATCCAGGAAGCGCGGACGGGATATCACGGCATCATCATCAATCCGGCAGCCTACACCCATACCAGCGTGGCCATCCGGGATGCCCTGGCGGCCGTCGCGCTGCCGACGGTCGAAGTGCACCTGTCGAATATTTACCAGCGCGACGCGTTCCGGCATCAGTCCTACATCGCAGGAGTGGCGATGGCGCAACTGTCCGGCTTCGGACCGGCCGGCTATCTCCTCGCCCTCCAAGGGCTCCTTGAACATCTCCTGGAGCAAGGCACTAAAACAGGCGAGGCCGCATCAACACCCGTCCGTCGAACCCGCCGACGAAAAGCTTGAGCACTACGCATTGATTCACCGTGTGAGGACGAAGGGAGTCTGCAGTGATTTCGACAGTTGATTTTCGCAATGGCGTTCGCCTCATGGTCGAAGGCGACCCCTTTTACATCGTCGAGTTTCAGCATGTGAAACCAGGCAAAGGCGGCGCCTTCGTCCGGACCAAGTTGAAGAGCTATCTCACCGGCAACTTACTCGACCGCACATTCCGATCCGGCGAGCGTTTTGAAGAGCCGAAACTCGATGAACGGGAAATGCAATTTCTCTACGCCACCGACGATGATTACACCTTCATGGATAATGAAAATTACGAACAGCTGACGTTTGCCAAGAAAACGTTGGGGGAGAATGCGGACCTGATCAAGGAAAACATGATCGTGAAGATTCTCGTCTACGAGCATCGACCGATCGATGTCGAACTCCCCAATTTCATCGAACTCAAAGTCGTGGATGGGGAGCCGGGCGTGCGCGGCGACACCGCGTCAGGCGGCACGAAACCCGTCATTGTCGAAACGGGAGCGACCATCAAAGTTCCCCTCTATCTGGAGGTAGGCACCGTGATTAAGATCGACACCCGCACCAGATCCTATGTGGAGCGCGTCCGGTGAGCAAGCGGCAACCGGCGCGTCCGAAGAAAAAGCAGCCCCGCCCGATCGTCCTGCCTCAGTCCTTTCCGGGAACGCAGGGGCATGCCGACACCATCTTGACCGGTACGCAGACCAAGCAAATCCAGGACCTAATCGACCTGCTCCGCCGGAACAATCTGACCGAGCTGGAACTCGAACGGCAGGGCGTCCGTATTCGCGTACGGCATGAAGTCGGCATGAAGACCGTCACCACGTCTGTGCAAGATGCGGCCCCGGCATCGCCACAGTCCGGCAGCCAACCGGCACCGTCCTCCGGCCCCTCGGCTGAAGAAACGGCCGGCATGGTCACCATCACCTCGCCGATCGTCGGCACCTTCTACCGGTCACCATCGCCTGACGCCGATCCCTATGTGGAAGACGGGGATTATGTGAAAAAGGGCCAGGTGCTGTGCATCGTCGAAGCGATGAAGCTCATGAACGAAATCGAATCCGAAACCGACGGGCGTATCGTGAAGATCCTGGCGGAGAGCACGAAGTCCGTCGAATACGGACAAGCGCTGTTCCTGATCGATCCCAAAGCGACGCAATAGTCCGCCGCAATCGATACACCTCGGAGTCACTGCGTGTTCAAGAAAGTTTTGATCGCCAATCGCGGAGAGATCGCCCTTCGAGTCATCCGCGCCTGTAAAGAGCTCGGCATCAAGACCGTCGCTATTCACTCGGAAGCCGACGCTGCAAGCCTGCACGTCCGTGCCGCCGATGAAAAGGTCTGCGTGGGCCCGGCCGATGCGGCCCTGAGCTATCGCAATATTCCCAACGTCCTGAGCGCCGCGGAAATCTCCGGTGCCGACGCCATTCATCCCGGTTACGGCTTCCTGTCGGAGAACGCCCATTTCGCGGAAGTCTGCGAATCCATCGGCATCAAATTTATCGGCCCATCGTCCGAGAACATCGCCATGCTGGGCGACAAAGCCAAGGCCCGTGAGATCGTGATGAAACGCGGCCTTCCCGTTACACCCGGCAGCCCAGGCGAACTCCGGAGCGAAGACGAGGCGCTGCAGGCGGCCCAGAAGATCGGCTTCCCTGTCATCATCAAGGCCACGGCCGGCGGCGGCGGACGCGGCATGCGCGTCGTGAACAAAGCCGATGACCTGGCCCGCGCGTTCCAAGCCGCCCAGGCCGAAGCCAAATCGACGTTCGGCAACGAAAGCGTCTATCTCGAACGATACTTCCTCGAACCGCGCCATATCGAAGTGCAGGTCATGGCCGACCACCGCGGCCATGTCATCCACCTGGGTGAGCGGGACTGTTCGATCCAACGGCGGCACCAAAAGCTCTTGGAAGAAACACCCTCACCGGCCATCGATGACAAGCTGCGAAAAGAAATCGGACGCGTCGCGGTGGAAGCCGTGAAAGCAGCCCACTATAGAAATGTCGGCACCGTGGAATTTCTCCTCGACAAGGATCGCAACTTCTTCTTCATGGAAGTGAACACGCGCATTCAGGTCGAGCATCCGATCACCGAAATGGTGACCGGTGTCGATTTGATCAAGGAGCAGATCCGCCTGGCCGCAGGGCTTCCATTGACCCTCCGGCAGCAAGATGTCGTCATGAACGGCCACAGCATGGAATGCCGGATCAACGCCGAAGACCCGGAGAAGTTCACTCCGTCGCCCGGCACCATTACCAAGTACAGCCCGCCTGGCGGATTCGGCGTGCGCGTCGATTCCGTGATGGAATCAGGCGCGGTCGTGTCACCACACTACGATTCGATGATCGCGAAACTGATTACCCATGGCCGCGACCGGCAGGAATGCATGGCCCGCATGCGCCGCGCCCTCGACGAATTCGTCATCGAAGGCATCAAGACCACCATCCCGCTCCACCGCCGCATCCTCGACGACCCCGACTTCCAAAAGGGCCACGTCTCCACGACCTTCCTTGAACGGTTCCTGGCGAGCTAAAACTGGGGTCATTCATCCAGCAAGTCATGTGATCCGCTCCTGGAATCCTTCATATGGTTCTGCCTAAAATGCATCCAATGACAACCTCACACAGCCATCATCCACCATCAGGACTCTATCTCATCCTCGATCCGTCAGTCTCACGGGATACGCCGTTGGGTGAAGCTCTAACTCAATCTGCTAGAGCCGGAGTACGGATCGTTCAGTACCGCAATAAGACCGCCTCGATGAAAGAGGCTTATGCGGAGGCGTTGCCACTCCGGAAGCTTGCGGCAGGATTGGGCGTCTTGTTCATTGTGAATGACCGGTGTGATCTGGCACTGTCTGTGGATGCGGATGGGGTACATCTTGGGCAGGGAGATTTGCCGCTTGAGCTTGCACGAAAGGTCATGGGACCGGAGAAACTGATCGGCATCTCCACACACAATCCCGATCAGGTTCGGGAGGCCGGTGCGGGTAAGCCGGACTACCTCGGTTTCGGTCCGATCTTCAAGCCGGGCTCAAAAAAGGATCACGATCCGGTCGTAGGGATTGAAGGCCTGCGGGCGATTCGTCCGCTCACGTCGTTGCCCGTCTTTGCCATCGGAGGGATTACTGTAGAGAACGTCGGTGAAGTGATGAAGGCGGGCGCGAATGGCGTCGCCGTGATCTCGGCCATTCTGAAAGCACCGGACATCAAGCAAGCCGTCAGCGAATTCCTCGCGCAGATGCCAGCACCAGCTTCGTAAGTTTCCTCATCTCGCTGTTCATCGCCAATTTCTGCACAGATGGTTCGAATCGCTTATCTAATCCAGACAGATAGGGAAGCGGCCCGATCACCGGCACCCCGGCAGCTCCCCGCAACAAGCTCACCGTAGATTCTTCCTGTCGTCGTCCCATAGCAATCTTGGGTGACACTGTCCGGTTCAGTACCAGTGCAAGGATCGGGATCTTTCGCTCACGTAACGCATTCAACGTCAGCATTGCATGATTCACTCCGCCAAGCCCGGCTCTCCCGACAACCACAACCGGGGCCCTCATTGTCTCGATCAGATCCAGCATATCCTTCGTTGGAGTGATCGGCACATGCAAACCGCCCGCGCCTTCAACAAGTAGAGCATTGTGCTGAGATTGCAGCTTGCGATAGGCTCGCATGATAGTCGGGATCTTGATTGTCCGCCGCTCGGCCTGCGCTGCGCCCAACGGCGCAATCGGAAGTCGAAAAACGTAGGGGCAGACAAGATCGGGGAAATCCGACACCTGCGCCGCACGTGTGAGTCGACCGGCGTCAGAGAGTTGCCCCCTCACTACGCCGGTTTCAACCGGCTTCATCACACCGACGGACATTCCACGACGGCGCAAGGCCACAGCCAGCGCTGCAGTGGTCACGGTCTTTCCCACACCCGTATCAGTCGCCGTCACAAAGATGGCAGGCATGGCTTCCTATCTCGCTTCATAACTCCCGGCTGTCGCAATTCCAGACCTGGCCCGACATATCATTGAGCTGCGCCATATGCACGATCGTCCTCGCAATTTCCTCAATGGCCGGTGGACGACGGAGGGCATGGTCCGGCCAATCATGATCTTCTGGCATCGCCCCTTCTGAAAGCCCGGTCTGGTGCCAGCCTGGCAGGACCAGATTCACCCGCACGTTCTGCGGCCCCCATTCCTGAGCCGCGGTCTTCACCAATCCGATCAATCCGGCTTTGGACGCCGCGTAGGCTGCCTGACCTGTTGACCCATGCGAACCCGCATGCGAACCGATCACCACAATCGACCCGCCGCCTTGGGCAAAAAGGGCAGGGGCGACCGACTGCAGACAGTGGAACGTGCCGGTCAGATTGGTGTGAACGACAGTCATCCATTCCTCTTCCCGCTGCCGCAGGACCAGACTACTTGCCGCGATTCCGGCATTGCAGATAAATGCAGTCGGCTTCGGTGCCGTCGTGAGAAACGCATCGATCATTCGTCGAACTGAGTTACCCTCACGCACATCGGCCTGATAGAGACCGCCGGTTCCACCGGTCACGCGGACCGTGCGCAGGGCCTTCGCAGCCTCGGCCTTCCGTCGATGATAATGCACGCCGACATACCAGCCCATTGCCGCAAAGGCACGGCAGAGAGCTCGCCCGATCCCGCCGGAGGCTCCGGTCACCAAGACTGAGCGCCGTCCGGGTGTGCGCGCCACTAACCGTCTCGCTGATCCGATTCGTTTTGGTGAAGGCATGGCGAAGGGATTATGTCGGCAGCCATTCGACAACGCAAGCCCGGGGAACCGGCATCGGCCCATGCCTTGCTGCCTCCGCAACGCCTATGGTACGGTCATTCCAACAGAGGAGGATCCTGATGTCGCACAGTCCCCAAGCCTTGTCCCACGTCTTCGCGCCACTCGCAGTGGCCGCTGCGCTGCTCGCCGTTGGATCATTCGCAACCACGCCGCTGGCGGCAGAAGAACCCTCCCAAATCGTCCAGTCCGAAGACTACTTTCCAGACCGGATTGGCACCCGCTGGCAATACCGTGGCCAGATTTCCGAAGGACCGGTGCAGGTGATCGACAATAAGTTTTTCGCCAACACATCGTCAGTCACTGGAACCAAAAAGCTCAACGGAGTGACGGTCACGGTGTTCCATGATACGAACCCAGGCAACCACGGTGAATCCGACAGTTACTATCGCCGAGATAGCGTCGGCATGGTGTATTACGGATCCGATCCAGGCACGCCGCTGGAAAAGCAAATCGTGCCCTATCAAATCGTCCGCTTTCCCATCACCATCCCTTCGACGTTTCAGCAATTCAACCGGAGCGGCCTCGATTTCGGCAGCGATATGGATCGAGACGGCGTGAATGAGAAGGTCGATATGGTCGGCACAACCAGTGTGGTGAGCCGCGAAACGATCACCGTCCCGGCCGGGACCTATTCGAATGCCGTGAAGGTGGAAGCCCGCATGACCATGCAGATCCATCTCTCCGGCGGCGATAAGCCGGCCCGTGGCATCGATGTCATGACCGCCTGGTTTGCCAAAGGGGTCGGGCTGGTTAAATACTTTGAGCGGCAGGAATTATCGGCCTCGAAGGAAGATCGCGGTTTGGTGACGGAAATCACGGAAGAGCTGGAAGAATTTACTCCGGCTCGCTAGCAGGCCATTCGGGCTCAGTCTGTGACCTTTGCCACGAATCAGTCCGTCGCTTCAAATCCACGGCGCAGCGTATTCTCGCTGATGACTCGGGCTGTCATGAACTGCGAGAGGTATTCATCGCCGCCGGCCTTCGCGCCGACTCCTGAGAACCGGTGACCGCCAAACGGCTGACGACCGACTAATGCCCCGGTAATCGGGCGATTCACGTACAGATTCCCGACATCGAACCCCTCACGGGCCAGCGCCAGATTCACTGGACTGCGCGAATAGATCCCTCCGGTGAGCGCGTAGCTCGTCGAGTTGGCCATCTCCAGCGCCTCCGTTACATTCGCCGCTCTCATCACCGCCAGCACCGGTCCAAAGATTTCCTCCTGCGCCAGCCGATGGTGCGATACCACATCGGCAAACACGGTGGGTCCGACGAAATGCCCCGGCCCTTCGGTCGATCGACGAATGATCAGCCGGCCCTCTTGCTGACCGATCGCGATGAACGCTTCGATTCGTTCCTTTGCTCGAGCGTCGATCACCGGCCCGACTTGCGTCCCAGGGTCGAGCGGATCGCCGATGGCGAGGCTCATCACGGCGTCATGCAATCGCGAGAGAAACTGGTCATACACCCCCTCATGAACAATCGCTCTCGAACAGGCGGAGCATTTCTGCCCGGCATAGCCCGTAAAGGAGGTCACCACGCCGGCAATGGCCTCATCGAGATCTGCGGTCTCATCCACAATGATCGCATTCTTGCCGCCCATCTCGGCAATCACACGCTTTACCATAGCCTGACCAGGCTGCACGGCCGCTGCGCCGGCGATCAACTGGAGCCCGACGTCCTTCGAGCCGGTGAAGGCAATGGTCGATATCTCCGGATGCACGGCCAGCGCCCGCCCGATGCCTGGCCCCCCGGGCAAGCAGGTCAACACACCGGACGGGACTCCGGCCTCACGCAGGATGTCGGCGAGCAATCGACCCAGG
>CAZXNN010000138.1:0-7873 GCA_964641915.1 uncultured Nitrospira sp.
GTCCGCATCGACCCAGAACCGCTGACGGACGAATTCCACGGTGATGATGTCGTTCACCGGGTGGTCGTTCTTCAATCCCTTCGCCAAGGTGATCGCGTTGCCGTTGATCGCCTTGATACGGGACAATTCATTGCCTTTCACGTTGTCGGCACCCACCAGAATCAAGGTGCCCACATGGTACTGCTTGGCATTCTTCACCGTGATCGTGCTCGCACCCTTCTTGGCTGCGGCAGTCAACGCGGTGTTCATCGGGGCCGGGAGCCCCTTCTTGTTCTTCTTATCCAGCATCGTGAACGGGCGGACCGACTGCTCATAGGAGAAGCCGGTGATCACACCGTCAGAGGCCTGGTTGTCGAACTGCAGGAAATGCCAATGCGTGTTGATCTTCGACGACTGGAAATTCGTGTAGTCGTCGTCGTCCCACTCGCTGGTCAGCGTCCAGTCGATACAATCATAGATATTCCCGCGGACCACCAACGGATATTTCAAGTCGTCGTTGGCGCGGATCGCCGCTTCTTCTTCATGCAACACATAGATCAAGCCGTTCGGATCGATCACCGGCGGCTCTTTCCCCTGTGCTTTCGCAATCTTAATCGGCATCTTCACGAAGTGAACATTGTAGCTCTTCCGTCCCGCATTCTCCGGGCAGAGGCTCCAGACGCCGTTCTCACCTGGAAGCGCCTGATCGACACTCTCTTCGCCATTGGCATCCCGGCGGATCATCTCCAACCAGGGCGCCCCGACGTGGTTCGGCGAGAACATCACGCGCCGGCCGAAGTGCGGCGTGAGATGCGGCCACGCCACCTTGCCGGTCAACGGCTCGAACATAATCGGATGCCGCTTGCCCGGATGCGTGGACTTATACTTGGGATTGTCGACTTCGCTTTCCCGTTCGCTCATCGCCACGTTGCCGTTCCAGGTCCAATCCAGAACCGTGGCATCGTACGACTGGGTCTGGCCCTTTTCGTCATCCTTGTGGCCGGGCTTACCCATTGTGGGCAGCTGCATGGCGACCCAATCCTTGATATTGATGACGGCCGGGTTGCCTTTCCAGTTGCTCTTACCCTTATCGGCAATCGTGAACTGCTTGCCGAACCAGTCCACGGTCTGACCGATCAGCTTGTCGGAAGCGATTGGGGTCTTGATGCGGCCCTTACGATCCGGCAACTCCCGGAGATCCGGCATCACGTCGTTCCGCAGATCGCCCTGTTGAATCGTGTTATACACACGCCAGTAGCCCCACATGCCTGCGACATAGTGGTGCGCCACGTGGCAATGGAAGAGGAAGTCGCCCGCCAGCTGTTGGCAGAGACCGGAACCGCACTCGGTTTCCAGGTCGAGGGCTTCTGACGGCCCGATGACTTCCACGTCGACACGATCGGTCTTGGCACGAATGACCGGGTACTTGACCGGGCCGTTGGTGCTGGTCGCCCAGAGATTCATGTCATCGATCGCCCGCGGGCTGCGCGGCCACCGGATCGTGCCTCCGTGCGGATGGTGGCTGTGGAACACTTCCGATCCACCGTGAACCAGGCGGAACTTGGCCGGGTCACCGATGTAGGAGCGGGGAATCGTCGGCGACGGGTCGCCGAACGTATAGGAGCTGTAGCCCATCGACTCGTCTTCAAAGCCGAAGTACTCATGCTGCACATGCATGTTATTGATGCCGAACGGCTCGCTGCGATAATTGATCGCGCGGCCACCAGGACGATACGCGTCTGTCAACGGATCGCGCTGCGGGAGGAAGTCGCCCTTCTTATTCAAGGGACGGAAGGCTTCATCGCCGACTTCATGGTAGTAGAGGACGAACTCGCGGAAGTCCGGGCCTGTCCCGTTCTTGATCATGACCTGCCAGCCGCTGGAGGCCGGAGTCGCATCTCCGCTGCCGAGTGCTTCCCAATACGATGAGCCGCGGGGCTCTACGACGAAGGAACCGAACATGCCCATGACGGTCAGCTCGCGATCGTTGCTGAACGTATGGAACTGACGGACGCCTTCCTGGGTGTTCGGGTGGATATACCACTCGTAGTCGCCGCTCTTATCCTTGGCAACAATCGTATCCGAGTTGGTCGTGGTGGCCGCGGCGCCTGTTGCACTCACCACCATGGAGGAACCATGGATGTGAAGGCTGACTTCTTCGCCACCTTCGAGCTTGTTGCTCAACTTGATCTTGACGCAGTCGCCCTGATTGGCGCGGATGGTCAGAGGCTGAATCCACTGGGCCTGCACGCCCGGAATAATGGCTCCGGGATCGAACCCTTCCTTGTCGCGCGCGGCCTTATTCGTCGCTTCTTCCGCGCGGACCTTGTCGAGGTTCTCATCCAGCACGTACATGTAGCCGGGATAAAAATCGAGCCACTGATTCAGCGTGATCTCGACGTTGATCGCAGATACGTTGTACTGTTTCACCGGGGCGGTTGCGGGGCACTTGCCGCCGCCGACCATCGCCACCGGCTCAATGCGGGGATCGGACACCAACAACATGTCCTGCCCACCCGCACCGTATTGGTGCATCATCGACTGGGTGTTATACATACCGGTGTTGACGCCCTGAACCTGCGGATCATGGTTCATGTGTTCCATGATGCGCTCGTGCTGCTGCTCGACCATCGAGGACCGCTCGCCCCTTCCGGACATGGCGTCTTCGACGATTGTCTGACCTTTAAGTTGCTCCGCCCAGGCGGGGAGCTGGTGAGTCATCGCCACATGGGACGATGCGCTCTCAGCGGATGCGAGCGGAGCCCATAAGAGAGCCACCGCCGCCATCGCACCGAGCATGCGGGTAGGCACACAAACCCGTGAAGTGTGAAAAAACATGGACCGGCCTCCTTGGTATGATGAACGACACAAACTCAAAAACATGAAACGAAATGCAAATGACGCTGTGTATATAATCCCCTCGTGCCCTGGAACGACACGAAGACATCGGAGCCTTTCAAAAGAGGCAGAACGATACTGAACTCCCGATTCTCTGTCAACCCCCTTGGACAGTTCAGTCATCAAAGTGGGGCCGATTGCCTCACCCGTTAACCATCGGCCATTTCCACTCTCCCACACTGGTTAGAATCTGCCCTAATTCTTGTCACCTCCACCGTCCTCTACGGTCGATCCGCCTCAGACACACTTGCTGCGCCGCCCGTCACCCTCGCATAATGCGTCGCGATCCACGGACTTCCACGCTCCTAACTCCGGTAGGACTGACCACTTGCCATGACGCCCCAACTGCTTCACGTTCTGATCATTGGGGGCAGCCTTGCGCTCTTTGGCCTCGATCTCTTACTGCCGTTAGGAGTCGCGAACGCCGTGCTCTATGCAGGCGTAGTCTTTTTTGCCGCACTCAGCCCGTCGCCCCGGCTTCCCATTCTGACTGCCGGGGGATGCTCCGTCCTCACTATCGTCGGCACATGGTTCAGCCCATCGATTCCAGGCGTCCCGCTCTGGGTGGCCCTGTCGAACCGGACATTCAGCCTGGTCGCCATATGGGCACCAATCCTGTTCCTCGCCCAACGCCGGCAGACCGAAACGCTACTCCGGCGCCTCAATGATTCGCTGGAGACCCGGGTGCAGGGCCGGACGGCCGAAATTGCCGCAAAGGAGCTGGCACTTCGCCAGACGCAGGAAGAACTGCGCGCCCTGACCAGCCGCCTCCTGACCGTGCAGGACGAAGAACGGCGGCGCATTGCGCACGACTTACATGACGATATCAATCAGCGGCTCGCGATGCTGGCCCTCGGTCTTCGGACGGTGGAACAGCCTGAACATACCCTGCCCGAATCGGTCCGCACCACCCTGGATCAAACCCAGGAGGACATTCTTACCCTCTCAAACGATGTCCGACACATGGCCTATCGCTTTCACCCTTCGATATTGGACGACCTTGGCCTGGACGCCGCATTGCGGCGCTTGCTCGACGATTTTACCCATCGGACAAAGATTAAAACGCTGCTGGTCAATCCACCCTTCATCACCTCGCCGTCCAAAGCAATTGCCACAGCCGTCTATCGAATCGTCCAGGAATGCCTCTCGAATATCACCCGTCATGCCAAGGCCACATGCGTGGAAGTGGAACTCTTCAGCAGCGAGCGAGAGCTTGATCTCACCGTTCGCGATAATGGCGTCGGGTTCGAGGTCGATGCCGCCCAACACGAACGACAAGGCCTTGGCCTCTTCAACTTACGCGAGCGGGCACTGGCGTTTCGCGGAACATCTCGCGTACAGTCTCAGCCAGGGCAAGGTACGGAAATCCACGTGCACCTCCCGCTGTTCGAGCCTTCCTCCCTATGAAGAAACCGACCGTCATTCTCGCCGACGACCACACCCTGGTACTCGAAGGCTTTCGGCGCCTCCTCGACACCCACTGCGAACTCCTAGCGACGGTCGGAGACGGACAGGCGTTAGTGACGGCGGCCGCGCAACATCGTCCCGACATCGTCATCCTGGACATTTCTATGCCTGTGATGAACGGCATCGAAGCCGCCCGCACCCTAAAATCAAAATTCCCCTCGATGCGGCTGTTGTTTGTGACAATGCATGCGGATCCCGCCTACGTTCGCGCAGCCTTTCAGGCCGGGGCCTGCGGCTATCTCCTCAAGCAATCTCTGGGCGCCGAATTGACCCAGGCTCTCCACACCGTGCTGCGGGGGCAGTCCTATGTGACCCCACTGATTGCCAAAGATGTGGTCGACGGCGCGCTGAGCCATGACCAACTGCCTCTCGTTGAACTGACTGCGCGGCAGCAGGAAGTCTTGCAGCTTATTGTTGATGGCCATTCAGCGAAAGATATCGCCACCAAACTGAACATTTCGCATCGAACGGTCGAGTTCCACAAAGCCCAGCTCATGCAACAACTGGATCTCCATAGCACCGTTGAGCTGATTAAGTTTGCTCTGACAAACGGGCTGGCACGCCTGTCATAGACGATATCCGTCCCCAGCCCCCTTGGTAATTTTCCCCCGGTCCCCTCGTAGTCTTACTGGTGCCTTCCCCCTATTTCCCCTCTATAGTTCGTACCCTATTTCAGCTCGACACCGAGGGAGCCGGGATCGTGACATCACCCATTCGCCACGCCATGATTATCGGTGATTCATCGCGCGCCATGCTGGCCCTTACAGAGGCCTTGGTGGATAGCGCCTTTGACGTGGTCGCCAGCGTGATGGACAGCGAATCGCTTGTGCTGGCCGCACACCATTACAAGCCGGCGCTGGCCCTCCTCGATTTCACGCCCTCGTTCGGGGACGCCTTAGCCGCAAGCCGGCAACTCTCCCGGGAACTCCCGGCAACCAAGATCGTCTTCTTTTCAACCCATGACGACGCCGCCTATGCCGAGGCCGCTTTTGAGGCCGGGGCCTCGGGCTTTCTTGTCAAACAACGGACCAGTGACCTAACCAACCTGCTGACCCGAATCCTGCGCGGCGAACGAATTCAGCACCCTGCAATCCTCCCCACCCTTTCGCGTCAGTAGGGGCCACGATCACAGAGAATGAACAAACCCATCTTGCCCGAATCCACCACACGAATCGTTCCCATGTGCGAGCTCTGCCGACGAGTCTATGACCACAGTACTGACGCCGGCCAGACAAGCGTCTGGACCCAGCTCCAGGCCTACGTCACCCGACACAACCTCCATGCCAAGCAAGTCGTCTTTGCTCAGTCCCATTGCGAGGACTGTCGAGACGGCTACGCCCTCGGAGCGGCTTACGGCCGGCCATAGCTCTCGGTATCGGCCGTCAACCAGCCCGCGCCCGCGTCTTTTCCTTCCTCCTGCCGGTTGTGCCATAATGTCCCATGCTCCTGAAACGTTGGCTCGTCGGAGACCCGCTGAAGACTACCCAAGCGGCGCACGAACGGCTTTCCAAAACTCTGGCTCTGGCCATATTTTCCTCAAACGCGATTTCTTCGGTGGCCTATGCCACGGAGGAAATCCTCCTCGTCCTGATTCTGGCCGGCTCTGCCGCCGTCTCCTGGTCGATTCCCGTCAGCATCGCCATCCTGATTCTCACATTAATCCTCACGATCTCCTATCGCCAGATCATCTACGAGTACCCCGAAGGGGGAGGCGCCTATATCGTCGCCCGCTCGAATCTCGGGGAACTCCCGGCCCTGATCGCAGCCGGCGCGTTGATGATCGACTACATACTGACCGTCGCTGTCAGCGTGGCCGCCGGCATCGCCGCCATCACGTCGGCAGTCCCCGTACTCTTCCCCCACCGGGAAGCACTGGGGTTGACGGCAATCCTCTTCATCATCGTCATGAATCTCCGCGGCGTGCGCGAGTCGGGAAGATTCTTCGCGATGCCGACCTATTTTGCCATCGGCGGGCTCGCCCTGATGGTCATTCTCGGCACAATTCAATCGGTTGTGGGACCGGGTGCCACGCCTGTCCCGCCCCCCTCCACAGCCGCGCAGGATGGCCTGAGCGGGGTCACGCTCTTTTTGATTTTGAGGGCCTTTGCCGCCGGCTGTTCGGCGGTCACCGGAATGGAAGTGATCTCGAACGGCGTGAAAGCCTTCCGCGAACCGGAACCCAAGAATGCCGCGACCACCATGATCTGGATGTCGGCCATTCTGGCGGGACTGTTTATGGGCATCAGCTGGATGGCTTACCACTATGGCATCCTCGCCAAGGCAGATGAAACGGTCGTCTCACAACTGGCCCGGCTGACATTCGGCTCCGGCCCCATCTACTACGCCGTTCAGATCGGCACGATGCTGCTCCTCGTCCTGGCCGCCAACAGCGCCTTCGCAGGATTTCCTCACCTGTCGTCCATCCTCGCGAGAGACGGGTATATGCCTCATCAGATGGCCAGTTTCGGCGATCGGCTGGTCTTCTCGAACGGGATCTTCATCCTCGGATTTTTTGCCTGCTTGCTCCTGGTGCTCTTCCATGGCGACACGCACGCCTTGATCCCGCTCTATGCCATCGGCGTCTTTGTCTCATTCACACTGTCCCAGGCCGGCATGGTCAAGCGCTGGCTGGTCAAGCGGGGCCTGCACTGGCGCAAGAAACTCGTGGTCAACGGTATCGGCGCAGTCACCACCGGCGTGGCAACCGTCATCATCGCCACCACAAAGTTTGTGCAGGGGGCGTGGATCGTCTTCCTGCTTGTCGCCATCCTCATCATGATGTTCCGCGGGATTCGATCGCACTACAAAGCCGTCGCCGAACAAGTGGCGCTCACCCGGGACACACGCCCGCCGCGGCCCCGCCGCAATCTCGTGATTATGCCCATCGGGGGAGTCAATCGCTCGGTGGTCCGCGCAGTGGACTATGCCCGCAGCCGAGGCGGTGAAATTCGCGCCATACTGGTTGACGTCGACAAGGAAGAAACCGCACTCGTCGAAATTAAGTGGGCCCAATGGGGCTGCGGCGTGCCGCTCATCGTTCTGCCGTCACCCTACCGTTCCATTCTGGGTTCGATCCTCGACTACATTGACGACCTGCAGCAGAAAGATCCTGATTGCTGGATCACCGTCGTGATCCCGGAAATTCTTCCAGCCCGCTGGTGGCAGAATATTCTCCACAATCAACGGGCGCTGCTCTTGAAAGGAGCCCTGCTGTTCAAAGATCGCGTCGTGTTGACCGACGTCCCTTACCACCTGACGAGGTGACTATGGTTCGTGAAGCGCCAAGCGTGAAACGTCAAACGTGGATTCGGGGCGTGTACCTCTTTGCCTTGGCTGTCGGCAGCCTGCTGTCGGCGGAGCAGGCGTTGGCGTTTAAGATTGTGACCCCGGCCGAAGGCTCGACCCTGAAATCCGGTCAAGCTCTCACAGCCAAGGTCGATCTCGGCGCGGATAGCGGCATCGTGAAAGTTCGGTACTACTGGTACGGGGAGCTTGCCGAAACCCTCGTACAACAAGACGACTCCGACGC
>CAZXNN010000139.1:0-7849 GCA_964641915.1 uncultured Nitrospira sp.
GGTCGCTACCACGTTGTTGACCATCGGGGTCACCCTCGTCGGCCTCGTCGCGTTCCGCTTCCTGCCCGTCGCCTCGCTCCCGCAAGTCGAATTTCCGACCATCAATGTCTCGGCCACGTTGCCGGGCGGCAGCCCGGAAACCATGGCCACCTCGGTCGCGGCTCCGCTGGAACATCAGTTCACCCGCATCGCCGGCGTGACGGAGATGACCTCCACAAGCATGTTGGGGTCCGCGAACATCACGCTGCAATTCGATCTGAGCCGCAATATCGACGGAGCCGCGCGGGACGTGCAGGCGGCCATCATGGCAGCACGGAGCGAACTGCCCTCGACGCTTCCGAACAGTCCGACGTACCGGAAGATCAATCCGGCGGATGCGCCGATCCTGATCCTTTCGCTGACTTCGGACCTCGTCAGCCGGGGGCGGATGTACGACGTCGCCTCCAGCATTCTTCAGCAGAAACTCTCGCAGATCGACGGCGTGGGGCAGGTCACGGTGGGCGGCGGGTCGCTCCCCGCGATCCGTGTCGATCTGAATCCCACCGCGTTGAACAGCTACGGGATCGGGCTCGGCGACGTCCGCCGGATGCTGAGCAGCACCAACGTGAACCGTCCCAAAGGGCAACTCTCCGACGGGAACCGGACCTGGGAGGTGCGTGCCAACGATCAGCTCCACACGGTGGAGGACTATCTGCCCTTGATCGTGAGCTATCGCGAGGGCCGGGCCGTGCGGCTCTCGGACATCGCGACGGTCGAACAGTCGGTCGAGGATCTGCGGACGAGCGGCGTGGCGAACGGCGTGCCGGCCATCCTCATTATTATCAACCGGCAGCCGGGCGCCAATATTATCGAAACCGTCGACCGTGTACGGGCGCTGTTGCCTCAATTGGAAGCGTCGATTCCCGGAAGCATGACGTTGAAAGTCGTAGTGGACCGCACGCCGGTGATTCGCGCGTCGCTGCACGACGTCGAGCGGACGCTCGCGATTTCCGTCTGTCTCGTGATCCTGGTGGTGTTTGTGTTTTTGCGGGATGTCCGGGCCACGCTGATTCCCTGTGTGGCGGTGCCGGTCTCGCTGATCAGCACCTTCGGCGTGATGTATCTCTTCGACTATAGCCTGGACAATCTGTCGCTCATGGCCCTCACCATCGCGACCGGGTTCGTGGTGGACGACGCCATCGTCGTCCTGGAAAACATCACCCGGTACCGGGAACAGGGCATGGATCCGTTGCAGGCGGCCCTGCGCGGCGCGCGCGAGATTACCTTTACCGTCCTGTCGATGACGATCTCGCTCGTGGCCGTCTTCCTGCCGATCCTCTTCATGGGCGGCATGATGGGGCGCCTGTTCCGGGAGTTTGCCGTCACGCTCTCCGTGGCGATTCTCGTCTCGCTGGTCGTGTCGCTGACCACGACGCCGATGATGTGCGCCCGCGTCCTGAAACCGGAAGCCGGCGGGATCCACGGGCGCTGGTACCGGATGAGTGAACGGATGTTTGAAGGGCTGCGCGGTGGCTATGCCGGCAGTCTCGGCTGGGTGCTCCGCCATCCGCGCAGCATGCTCGTGGTGACGCTGGCCACCATGGCCTTCAGCATCTATCTCTACACGATGGTGCCCAAGGGCTTCTTTCCCCAGCAGGACACGGGGCGCATGTTCGGGAACATTCAGGCCGCCCAGGACATTTCATTTCAGGCCATGCGGCAGAAGCTCACCGAGGTGGTCGAGGTCATCAAGAGCGATCCGGCCGTCGACACCGTCACGGGATTCAGCGGCGGCGGCGTCAGCGGGAATACCAACGCCGGCCGTATGTTCATCTCGCTGAAGCCGCTCGAAGAGCGGGAGCTCAGCGTGGATCAGGTGATCGCCCGGCTGCGTCCCAAGCTGGCCAAGGTGACGGGTGCGCCGACGGTGCTGCAGGCCATTCAGGATCTGCGAATCGGCGGCCGCGCCAGCAGCGCGCAATATCAATATACGCTCCAAAGTGTGGATCTCGCCGAGCTGAACACCTGGGCGCCCAAGGTCGAGCGGCAGTTACGCACGTTGCCGGAAATTACCGACGTGAACAGCGATCAGCAGGACAAGGGGCTACAATCGCTCGTGGTCTTCGACCGCAGCACGGCCTCCAGGCTGGGATTGAGTCCCCAACTGATCGACGACACGCTCTACGATGCGTTCGGTCAGCGGCAGGTTTCCATCATGTATACGCCGCTCAACCAGTATCACGTCGTGATGGAGCTGGCCCCGCGATATTGGCAGAATCCCTCGACGTTGCAGGAAATCTACGTGAGGTCGCCTGCGGGGGCCCAGGTGCCGCTCAGCGCCGTGACGCGCTTCGAGCCAACGAATACGCTCCTGCTCGTCAACCATCAGGGGCAGTTCCCCGGTGTGACCCTGTCGTTCAATATGGCTCCGGGCGCGTCGTTGGGCGATGCGGTGGCGGCGATCGACAAGGCGACGCGGGAGATGGGGCTCCCGGCCGGTGTCAAGGGCACGTTCCAGGGCGCGGCTAAAGCCTTCCAGGCCTCCGTCGATAATCAACCGTTCCTCATCCTGGCCGCGCTGGTGACGGTGTACATCGTGCTGGGAATTTTGTACGAGAGCTATATCCATCCGCTCACGATCCTCTCCACGCTGCCATCGGCCGGCGTGGGCGCGCTACTCGCCTTGCTGTACTTTAAAACGGAACTGAGCATGATCGCGCTGATCGGCATCATCCTGTTGATCGGCATCGTGAAAAAGAACGCTATCATGATGATCGACTTCGCGCTGGATGCGGAGCGTAAGGAGGGCAAAACGCCGGAGGCGGCGATCTACGAGGCCTGTCTGTTGCGGTTCCGGCCGATCATGATGACGACGCTGGCGGCCCTGTTCGGCGCGTTGCCGTTGGCGCTGGGAACCGGTGTCGGGTCGGAATTGCGGCGGCCGCTCGGCATCGCCATCGTCGGCGGGCTCCTCGTGAGCCAGTTGCTGACGCTCTACACGACGCCGGTGATCTATCTCTATCTCGATCGGTTGCGTTTGCGGTTTTCCCGCATGCGCAGAGGCGGGGAGGCGGGTCGGCACCTTCCTCCCGGCACCCCCCTGCAGGATGTCCAGGAGAGCTAGGACGCGACGGCGCTCAGTGTAGCGGTTGCGTAGTCCGGATAGACGAGGATGTCTGTCTGGGACGAGGCGGTGAGAAGATCGGTGACTCGTTCCCGGACCCCCTGACTGTATCGAAGAAACTCCACGCCTAGATAGCCGTCTTTACACCAGCGTACGACAGAAACTTCCACCCCCAGCGGGGTGGGTTCCTGCGCCACGGCAATTTCAAGCGTGAGATAGGCCCCGGCATTCAGTTCGATGTCGCTTTTCATCCTACAGCCAGTGGGCGAGAGGTCGAGGAGGACCCCTTCGCCGGTCCCGCTATCGCTTTGGATATTCGCCGGGTAGCCGACGGGGATTCGAGTGCGACATCGTGGCTGCATGTTCAATGCCTTCCTAGTGAATCTACAAGGCATATCGGCAGGGATCGTGGAAACTTGACCTGTTGTCGGTAAGCTGGCGTCGGGCGGGGTGGTTTGGTGCTCAGGCTGCCACGGCTCCTGGCGCTGCGTCGTTCTTTGTGAGTTGGAGCGGCTGGGGGGATGCCAGGTCGATCGCTTCGGCCGTGACGGCTGTTTCCTTCGTTGCGGGGCCGATTCCATAGCGTTCCCGGCGGAGCTCATGGCCGAGCTTGGTCCGATAGACCAGCTCATCCGTCTCAAAATCATATTCAGGAATCTCAGGGCTTTCCCACCGCAACGAGAAGTAGTGGGCATAGAGTGTGTAGAAGCCGTGGTCTTTGGGGTTATGCCGCAAGACATATTCAGGCATCGATTGGATATCGAACGCCGCGTGGTAATGCTGGAGCCAGAGGTAGTCACCCAGGATGACCAGCTTGACTAACGGAGGGTCCGAATAGAATTTCAGGTTGATCGCTTTGCCCATGGCCTTCAGCCGCTTGAGCAGCGCGATACTCTGTCTGACTTCTTCCCGGAATGTGGCCAGCGTATGCTCCGGATGGCCGAGGGCTTGAATCCTGGTCGTGGCGTCGTGGCTGTAGGGATTCACAAGGAGAATCTTGGCGCCCAGACATTTATCGAGCACGGAGGACAAGTCGCCGACCTGGTCGACGAGCGTACTGTAGCCGCTGGATCCGATCACCATGATCGTCCGGCCAGTTCCGTGTTCTTCTTTGAGTTGTCGGATGCGCTGCTGCGCGCCGTTCGTACGGCGGGGGAAGTAGGAGACGAGGCCCGCCCCGGCCGCCACGGAGGCCATCGCGTGATCCCGGACGCTCCGGCGGAGATAATTCAACCCGAGAATCAACATGACCGCAACGGTCAGTTCCAGGGCAATGAGCGAGAGCTTGTCATCTTCGATGCGGGACCAGAAGGCCAGAAACCGGGTGGCGCCGGTCGGGAGCAACAGGGCGATGCCGGCGCTGAGGAGCGCCACGACGATGTGATACAGACTTCCTGACGCATCCCGCAGGAGTGCTCGGATCGAAAGCGAATATTCATGAAACACGGCAACCCCTCTTCCTTCTCGAATAGACACCCATTGCAACGCGGCTAGGCCGCACGGACGGCGAGGAACAGGCGGTGACGCCATTGGACTCTCGTGAGCCGGCTCGGACGGCAGTGAGTGGACAAAAAAAGATCGCGTCAGACTCTCTGCCGAATCGGGAAAGTGGCCCCCGAAACCGGAAGGTCTCACGCGATGGACTCCTACACGACCACCTACTCATATCGGTTATCCTGCGGAATACTTGAGGTAAGAGCGAGGATATGGAGCGAAAGGGTCGGGCTGGGTTAAGCCTGTGCGGGCGGGGTAAGCCGCCTTCTGGCGCCGCCGTGGACGATGAGGAATTCGTAGAGGCGGCATTCGATAGCGCCGTTGAAGAGGGGCGTGCGTTTGGTGGGAGCCAGGCCGATGAGCTTCGGAGCGCGGAGGTCGCCGGTGAAGAGATAGACGCGCCAACCGACGCAACGGGTTTTCAACCAGGAGCCGAGCTTGGGATAAAATACATCGAGATCAGCTTGGGTGCCGAGGCGGACGCCATAGGGGGGATTCATGACGATGATGCCGGGTTCTTGCGGCGGAGTAAGATCGAACAGATCTGTTTGTGTCAGCGCGATGTCCTTGGCGACTCCGGCGCGCATGAACTGATCTTTGGCGGTTTTCACGGCGCGGGCGTCTCGATCAGATGCATAGATGGGGGCCGGACTGGAGGGCAATTGTTTGGCTTGGGCCTGAGCCTGGACAATTTTCCAGAGAGCCGGGTCGAAATTCGAGAATAGTTCAAAGGCGAAGCGCCGGCCGAGTCCGGGGGCTATTTCCCTGGCGAGCATGGCGGCTTCGAGTGGAATAGTCCCGCTGCCGCAGAGGGGATCGAGGAGGGGCGTGGTTCCGCTCCAGCCGGTGAGTTGAACGATGCCGGCGGCCAGGTTCTCGCGCAAGGGCGCCTCGACGGTGGATTCACGGAAGCCGCGCTTGAAGAGTGAGTCCCCTGTAGTTCCGAGATAGAGGGTGAGATGAGTGGCATCCAGAAAAGCGTCGATCCGGATGTCAGGACGGTTAGAATTCACACTGGGGCGGACGCCCTTTTGTTTGGTGAAGGTGTCACAGACGGCATCCTTAATCCGCAGTGTGACGAAGTCGATACTCTTAAGCGGACAGTGCTGTGCGCTGGTTTTGACTTTGATGGTGCGTGAGGAGGTGAACCATTGCGGCCAGGGGAGGGTAGAGGCTGCAACGTAGATATCCTGTTCGGTGCGATACGGGACGTGCGCGACTTCCAACAGGATGCGGCTGGCGATGCGGCTCTCCAGATTGGCCCGGTAGATAGTGGCGAGACCGCCGGAAAATCCGACGCCCCCCTCTGTTTGGCGCAGATCGGTGGCGCCAAGGGCGCCCAGTTCCTGCTGCAGCAACGCTTCGAGGCCGCGCGGACAGGGTGCAAAACAGCGGTAGTTTGTGTTATCCATCCTGATCACCTAATGAGAAAGAGCCTGCCGTGAAATTCTGCAGTACCTGCGGGGCCCCGGTCAGTCAAAAGATTCCAGCCGGCGACAATGTGCTGCGCTATGTGTGTGACCATTGCCAGGCTATTCATTACCATAATCCCAAGATTGTCGCAGGCTGTATTCCTGAATGGGAGGGGCAGATCCTGTTGTGCCGGCGCGCCATCGAGCCGCGGCTGGGGCTCTGGACGTTTCCAGCCGGATTTATGGAGATCGGTGAGACGACGGAAGAGGCGGCAGCCCGGGAGACGAAGGAGGAGGCGCTGGCGGATGTGGAGATTACAGCGCTGTACGCGGTGCTCAGTATGCCGCATATCGGACAGGTGTATATGGTATTCCGTGGGCGCATGTTGACCCCAGAGTTTGGTGCCGGCGCTGAAAGCCTGGAAGTGCGCTTGTTCCCCCGCCACGCGATTCCGTGGGATGGCATGGCCTTTCCCGTGGTCGCTGAAGCGCTTCGTCGTTTTGTGAAGGATGCCGCCGCGGGGCATTTCCCCCTGCATCTGGCGAGCGTGGATGATCGGATGCCGCCTGAGGCGGTTCCTGATTTGTGACAGCCTGTTACCTGAGCAGGGCGCGTGGCACGATGGCGTGGATGTCCACGAGCGAGTCGGCGCGATCGATCGAATAAAAGATCCGCCAATCCCCGACAGCATATTTCGACAGGCCCGGTAGGTTCGGCGCGACCGATTCATGCCGCAGGTTGTCCACGTTCGACGCGATCCATTTGGTTTTGTCGAAGAGCCGTTGGGCCATGGCGGGCTCAATCTGTGTCAGGTCCTGGATGACGGTTGGTCTGTAGGCAAGGCGAAACCAGGCCATGGTCGGTTACCAGCGCAGCCCGAGTCGGTCGGCCACGTCATCGCCCGAGAGCCGTTCGCTGTTGGTGAGGGACTCTTTCAAGCGCGCCTGTAGGGCGTCCCCCAATGCCAACCCGAGGTCAGGATCGCCGATGAGTTCCCGTAAGCGATCGTCGACGAGGCCCTGGACGAGTTCTTTTAACTGTTGGGGCGTAAGCTGGGAGAGATCCATGGTTTGAGAGGATACGGAGTTGCTCGGGAGAATTGCAACATTCCTGTTGCCCGAGGCGAGGAAGGCTTAGGCGGCGTGCGAGGCGGAGGAGAGTCTGGTGATGAATTGATTGAGGCGTTCGAGTTGCGGGGGCGCGATCGTGAGGAATTCGATGCCGATACCGTGCGAGCCGGTCCAGCGGACGGCGGCATTTGTGATAATAATCGGGGTGGCTTCTCCGGGGAGTTGCAATGAGACTTCCAATTGCATGCCGGTAAACGGTCTAATGACGCTTTCGACCCGGCAGCCTTTGAGGGAGACATCGCGGAGGGCGGCGTTATACTTCAATCGGTCGCGCTGGACGAGCGTGCTCGAGATAGAAGCCTGGAATCGGGGAAACTTCCGTGTCACCATTGTCAGGACTCCTCTGATAGCTGCTCAATCAATTGCGCCAATCGATCTCGCTCTGATTCCTGCATGCCGAGAAAGTCTACGCCGAAGTCATCTTCCATGGTCCATCGGACGGTGGCCGCATGGACATGGATCGGTCCGTGCGTGGGCGGGTGGAGTTCCAGTTTGAGGATAGCGCCGATTTCCGCGGTGACTTGAGCGGCGCTCATAATCTTGCATCCACCCAGGCCGAGGTTGTACACGGTACCTGTGGTGACGCAGTCCCCGGTGCACGAGATGGGGAATTCGACGCGATAACGGGTTTGTTGGCGTAACTCGGCCTGTTCCCGTTCACGCTTGGATTGAGTGGCAAGTGGCCGCATAGTGGGCAAATATTTCCTGT
>CAZXNN010000140.1:0-7833 GCA_964641915.1 uncultured Nitrospira sp.
GGCGTGGAATCGAGATAGAAGTAGTACTCTTTAACATCTTCACCGTGGTTGCCTTCATTGCCTGTGAGGCCGAAGAGGCGTTCCTTCAAAATAGGATCGTGTCCGTTCCAGAGGGCGACGGCAAAGCAGATCATCTGGTGACGATCACAGATACCGGCGAGTCCGTCTTCGTTCCAGCGGTATGCCCGCGATCTGGCTTGATCGTGCGGGAAGGCCTCCCATGCGGTGCCATGCGGACTGTAGTCTTCGCGTACGGTGCCCCAGGCTCGTTCACTCAAATACGGGCCCCAGCGTTTCCAATGGCGTTGACGCTGGGCGTCTTCATCAAGGCGTTGTTGCTCAGCAAGGAGCGGGGGGGGGGCAAGCGGGGACTGACGAGGAGAGGCCATACGACTCCTTCGGTCGAAACGGGATGGAACTAGAGTCGGCCGAATCGATCAAGTCTTACGGCAGGCTAGACCGAGTGCCAGCCGGAGTCAATCGCGATCAGGATAACGACGGGTTTCAGGCGGCGCCGAGCGTATGGCGGCCTCATCTGAAGTCAGATGCGACGGCGGGTTGCCCGCTTTCAACGCGCCAACGGGAGAGTCGTCAGGCTCAGTGCCATCGCTATCCAGGGAGATGATGAGAAGGTCTCAGGCGAGCGCGGGACGGCTAAGGGAGCGGAGGAAACGGGTCCAGATGACCTGGTCGAGCTGCTGATGGGCACGTATGGGAAGGCGGATAAATTCAACGCCGAATACGTAGCCCCTCACCCAGCGAATCTTAGCGAGATCAATCGCCAGAGAGGGTGACTGATCAGGCATTAAGACATTGATGCGCACATAGCTGCCGGAGAGGACGGTGCGAGCGCACGAGATTGCGCAACCGGAGGCGGACAGGTCCGTCAACACGCCTTCGCCTACAAAAGGAGCACCGCCATATACGACGGGGTAGGTGATGGGAAAGCGATCGGTGGAACGGGCCTGATGTGTGTCAGCCATGCATGCCCCGGGTTGAGGGGCAGCGTAGCTGGTTGATTCATCGCGTGACTATCCCTCGAAGGAGGGGCTGTAGATGGGGACTAGGGTGCTTTTGTCACCGGTTCGGCGGAACTCGGTGCTGGCCGTTCAAGGTGTTCGAGCACGTCATGTTTCAGTTTGGTCGGCTCTTCGATCCGGTTGTCGCGTTGCAGGGTGTTGAGCTCCTTCGCCTTGCGGGCGTTGAGCTCGATCATATCGTGCTCGTCCCGGACGAGTTGCGGAGTCAAGAAAACAAGCAGATTGAGCTTTTCGGTCTGGCGGCTTTCAAACCGGAAAAGCCAGCCCAGCCACGGAATATCCCCCAGGAGCGGAATCTTCCGCTCGCTGATTGTAATATTGTCCCGCACGAGTCCGCCAACCACGATGGTCTGATTGTCTTTGGCGATCGCGGTGGTTTCCATTGAGCGCTTCGTGGTGGTGGGACCGACCGGGATGGATGCGGTACCTGATCCGATCGTCTGGGCCACGTTCTCAGCGATGGCGGTGATCTCTTGCTTAATCTCCAGACGGATCAGATCGTCTTCCAGGACTTGGGGGGTCAGCTCCAGCGTAACGCCGACGTCTTTCCGTTCGATCGTCACCAACGTCCCTCCGGTGATGCCCTGGGCCTGCCCGGTCGGGAAGGGGCGGTTTTCACCGACGACGATTTTGGCTTTCTGGTTATCCGCTGCTAAGACTTGAGGCGTCGAGAGAATGTTCGTATCAGTCAGGCTGAGCAGGAGTTGGAGAAAGGCCCGGACGACCCCGGAATTCAAGACCGTAATGGCGCCTCCTGTCGTACCACCGGCCGCAACTCCTGTGATCGTCTGGGCCAAAGTTGCAAAGTCCTCGGGCGCGCGATTGATCCCACCGATGCCCGTAAGAGCCCCCGCCTTACCCGCTCCAATGAATTGGAGCGGATCGCTTCCGATCTGCCGGAGGCGATCGACTTGCACCTCCAGGATCACGGCTTCAACAAAGACTTGTTTTCTGCGGGTATCCAAATCGCGAATGACCGATTGGATCCGGCTATAGGCTGATTTTGTGGCGCTGACTACGATGGAATTGGTGGCTTTGTCGGCAAACACCTGTACGGGGGCTTCGAACTCTGTCAGGGGCCGAAGGGGCGGCCTGGCGCCGGGGGCTGTTTGCGCGACCGTTTGAGACCGAGCGACGAGGTTGGTCAGGACCGCCGCCAGGTCGGTCGCATTGGCATGCTTGAGTTTATAGACGTAGACACCGCGTTCAGGAGGGAGTTCTCCCATCGGCACGATCTGATAGACGCTGCCCTTAGGAACGACGGCAATCCGGCTGACCTCCAGTGCTGCCACAAACATGCTGTAGGCCTGGTCCGGCGTGACCTTGGTGGGCGAGAACACGGAAATCTTTCCGCCCAGCTTCTTGATCGCCTCGTCCAGGACGAAATTCTTGCCGGTCAATTCGCTGATGAAGCGAACAAAAACAGGAATCTCAACTTCGTTGAAGTCGAGGGTGATTTTATTGGAAGCGGACGCGGCGGTTTCCGCATGGCTTACCGGGGGAAGCGGCCAAGCAGAAAGTGCCACTGCCACTACAAGCCAGGCATATGCTGAGGGAATGCGCCGGCGCGCATTCGGCAATCGGTCGGTCAACACGCAGCCTCAATAAAAATAGTAAGTCGATGGAAGGGAGGATCCCTTTGACATGCAAGCTATCACACGACGGCGGGTGAGACAACCGGAGCGGGTGTTTTGTGAGACGAGACCCTCGGTAAGGTTGATGGCTGTATGGGGCAATGATTTCCAGGCGTGAGAGGGAATGGCTTGTCAGGCTCGTGATGTGCGGCGCGCAACCTTCAGCGGGGCCCGCTTTCTCCGTCGGTGAAGGTGGCCGGCACCATGGGGGCTTTCATTCCATTGCGAAACTCATCCGGCTGATGTTCAGGGTTCATCCTTGTGGGTGAGGGGCAGAGCTTCCCCCGTGCCGCGCTCATGGCTAACGATTTCCCGAAATTTTCAGCCACGGCATGTTTGAGCAAGAGCCAGAGATCATCATCGAGGTCGTTGTATCCTTCAATGAGCGTAAGCAGTTCAGCTAAGGGATGGCGGCCTTGCGCCAGTGTGGTGACATCGGGGTGGAGTTCAGGACCGGCGTGGTCGTGAATAGCTTCACGCAAGGCGCGTGATTTGGCTTGGCATTCGCTGAGGGGCGTGAAGTCCGGTTGGTCGCGATGCACGAGTGACAGCAGTCGATCGAGTACGGTCAACGCTCGCATGCGCGCCTTCTCCTGTTGCGCGCGTTTGCGTTGGGCTTCTGCGGCCACTTGCAGCAGGGCCTCAAGTTCTTTCATCGACCCGATTTCTTCTGCGGCGGCGTTCGAGGTTTCCGACATCAGTCCGACGAGTTCGATTGCCCGGGCCCTGAGGTCAGCGAAGTTCCGGCGAGATGCGGCGATCTCTTCGATTAAACTCTCGGACGGGAGCACGCCGGTGGTCCTGACTTGCTCGGCCACTTCCGAGAGCCGTTGCCCCAGTTGCTCAAAGTTTTTTGTGACGAGAGAAAAATCCTGCAGGAGATCAGTGTGCGATGTGTCCATAGACATCCTCCCTCGGGCAAATGGTCATTCAGGTAAGACGCTGCGCGGTTCGGCATTCCTCATGTCGGAGTCCACGCGTACCAGCGCGGACTGACGGGATTACCTGATCATAATCGTACCGAAGAGCCAAGAATTGCGAACCAAGTGTCCGAATAAGAACAACGGAGGGATCAAATGGGAGATTGAGCCAATCGGCTGAGTGACTCAATCTGTTGGAGCGATCAGACATGCATGTGTGCCATGTAAAGGTGAAGTGCACACGACTATATGAAGCCGAGCCATCATTGTCTATATGATGCGCCGGTCAGTCAATACATCTCTTTGATTATTATGGCTCTACCCTGCATTCCCAAACGACCCTAGACATGAAATGCATAGAGTTTTGAGTAGATAGAAGTTCGTTCTCGTTTCAGGAGAGAGCGTCTACGACGATTAGTAGGGGAGGTGAATAAGTGAGAGGGATCGCTAGGGCAATCAGGGTAAACCTCCACGAACGAGTGGCACGGAACCTGCGATCTTCTGCTCGCAAGAAAATTCGTGACCAGATGGCGGGCTTAGATGGAATGGGCTCATGGATTGTCTGGAATCACCCGATAGATAGAGGAACGTGGGAAATACGAAGGCATAAATCATGGACTCTCACCGGCTTCAAACAAAAGTTCAGGCGTTTGCCCACCGGCTTCTTGAGGAGGCCAATGGCGATCCTGTTCGAGCGCTCGGACTTTTAGTCCTGGTGTTGGAAGATTCCGAGCTTGAGTCGGCAGATCATGCCCACCGTCTGGTCGCGGAAGTTCGTAAGGTCCTCCTTCCTCAAGACTTTGCAGACGTCGGTCAGCCGGTTCAGCATCTTGCCGGAGATCCATCCTGGGAAGGCGTTCAGCACTGTCTGCGTTGCGGAAAAGTATTGTGTAAGAGCACCGCTGATCAAGAAGACGGGACGACCTATCCGTCCGGGTACGTCTATGAAGTAGGTCCGCGCTTTACCATAGAGAATTGTGACGATTTTGAGGTCTGCCAGTAAGGTGTAACCGCACCCTTCCCACCATTACCGCGAACCCGCCGTTGTTCTTGAAAGGTCGATGCCGTCCTGCCAGATGTGAGTTAGGCGGCCTCATCCTTCGCGTTGGTTTCGGCCCCGCGCTGGTCCTTTACAAACACACTCCCCTTGTGGGCTTTCGCGAGCTTTTTCAGCTCAGATGCGATCTTGCTGACATCGCCGGGGTGATCGATCGGGTGGTGGCTGTTCGTCACGACCGCAATCGATAAACTCATCATAGGAAATTGTTCGTGATTCCCTTTTCGGTCAACGGAATCGATATAGCCTTGCAGCCGGTCGTCGCGATCGTAAAAATCAGGAATCACCAGGTCAAACCGTTTAATCACGGTTTCGCAAATCGCGTCGATGTGATCGGGGTGGCTCATAAAGACAAAATCATCCCCGCCCACGTGGCCGACAAACCCTTCTACTCCGGCGAGCTCACCGACGACCGTCGTGAGAATACGACAGGCCACCACCAGCACCTCGTCACCTCGGCCGTATCCATACCGGTCATTGAACGACTTGAAATTGTCGACATCGAGGTATGCCAACGCGAAGGGCTTCCCGCTCTCAATGCGGGCCGTGGTTTCGAACAGGATGCTGGTATTGCCGGGAAGTCGGGTGAGCGGGTTGGCGTCCAGTGACCGGGTCAGCCGGCTCAAACAGAGGCGCACACGGTGGACGATTTCGTCCGGGCGGTACGGGAGACAGATATAGTCATCGACGTCGACGCTGCCCCAGTCGACATCATTGAGGCGGATGTCACGAATCAGTACGATCAACGGCAGTCGTCCGAGAAAGGGATCGTTCTTAAGATGCCTGGTGAGAGATTCTACAGATCGACCGCTCGTTCCTTCAGCAGCCACAATGACGTGGGGGGGATTGTGGACAAGCTCGTGCAATGCAATAGTTGTCAGGTCACCGGCGGCGACCTGGAAGCCTGCTTTCGTCAAGAGGCCGGAAAGGATAGCGATTTCGCCAGGATCGTTGTGAAGAATCAGGACACGCTGGGCTGCAGTAGATTTCGTCATAGGTAGTCGTCGATCGCAAGGAATTCTTCTGAGGCTCTGGAGATACAACCTGCCAGCGATTCCGTATCGAGCCCGACCAAATCCCAGGCCTGCCGAGAGAGGGAGGGAACCCATTCGTCGCCGGGGTTTCCGCAGGCCATACCTTTGACGAGCACATCTGCGACGTGCACGACGGCTGTTTGGAGCTGGGCATCCTGTGCCGCTCCCGGTTGGTGGTGGAATAGAATCGGCTCACGGAGCGTGGCCGGCAGGTGCCATGCGTTGGCCAGCCAGCCGCCGACCTCGGCGTGAGAGACTTCGTAGAGATCTTGTTCAACCTGCATCATCGGGCGATCGCCGGATGGATTGGCGGCCCTAATAGTTTTCCCCACATCCGGCCATTTCACATACAGAATGACTTTGCCGATGTCATGAAGCAATCCAGCGACAAAGACTTCTTCGACATTCTTCATCTCCAACCGTTTACCCAGGAGTTGGGCAGTTATGGCGACGCCCAGTGAATGCCGCCAGAGCTGACCAAGTCCGGCATCTTTCATGATGTCGTGTGCAGTCGCACAGAGGGTCAACCCTTTGACAACGTTGAGCCCCAACACGACGACGGCGTGGGGAACCGACGCGATGCGGGACGGGAAGCCGTAAAAGGGTGAATTGGCCAGTCGTAACACCTTTGCCGCGAGGACCTGATCTTTCTCGATCAAGGAGCCGATCTCCTCTGCGGACACGTTCGGCCGTCCGATCATGGAAGCGAGCTTTTGCACCACGTGCGGTAAAGTCGGCAAGTCACCAAGTTGTTCAATGCGGTTTCGAAAGTCGGTCGCCGCTGATGGACTCATGACGCAGACGCCCCTTTCTCGAGATCGGCGGTTCCATGGGTACTGTGAAGATGTGCTCGCAGAGCTGTGAGAATGGTCTGTTGAAGCGGATCCTGGCATACGTGTCGAAATCGATGCTCCAGCTCGACTTCCAACTCAGCTAGCGTTTTGCCTCCGGCCGAGCCAGCCTCGCCCTCAACAAAGACGGACGGAAGGTCCAGCTTCTTGAACCGCGCGATCATCACGTCATCTAGGACAGCCCCTTCAGCAACCACAGGTAATCCGGCTGAGTTGGTGACCGGCTTCGCGAGGACCATTCCCGGCAACAGTTCGGTCAATATCACTCGTTTCATCAGAAGATTCTCCGAATCCCTGCATCGTCAAAACACTCCTGTCCTTCCAGAGCAAGGAAGCAAGAGAGAGGAGTGAGACACATCCACTCCGTGCCTCTCTTATCGGAGCTTTTGCGCCATTTCTGAAGGTTTGCGCTGCTTCTGTTCTATTGACACTTGACTTGAGTGGAGACGACGAGAGGACGGCACTCTGTGCATGATTTGATGATGGAGCAGGTATGGACTATTCACAGTGACCGGTCTTAGCCGAATTCCGCTGTTCCGTTCAAAAATGGTAAGTCGATCGAGAGCCGTCGAAGGAGGTGTTTGGCAAGGTATCAGTAATTCAACGGGTTGCACGTAGGACCTTAGGGGGTAGAGAGGGCACCTAGCTTGCAGTCCTGTGGGCGGTTTGACCTCCATATGATGCGGAACGATCCCGAGTATCTACGATTGGTACAAATCGGCCATCGGTGCGGCTTCTAACCCTGTTGCGATCTGCTAGAGTTACTATCGTGCGTGCTGATAAGAAAACTCCACTCAAAGCCGACAAGAAGGTTCCGTCCCGTGGTCACAAACGGGGGGTGATCGGATACAGCAAGAAGTCCGCCCTTCTCGAAGACGCTATTACACAAATGAATGCGGGTCAGTATGGGCGGTCGTCGGCAGCGCTGAAAGAACTGCTGGCGCTCGATCCGTTGAACATGGAGGCGCGTCGGCTGTTTGCGACGCTCCACCTTCGGCTGGGAAGTCTTCTGCCGGCGAGGCAGGCCTTTGAATCATTGGCAAACGAGGCGCTTGAGCGGCAAGACTACTGGCTTGCTGAATCGTTACTCCGCGAGTATCTCGTAGCCGGTCCCCGGTGTGTCCCGTTCATTGAAAAATTAGGGTCGGTCTACCGGGAAAAGGGAGATGCGCTCGCCGCATCCGAAGAGTTTGCCAAGGCCATCGACATTCTCATCGAAGATCCTGACCCAGACCGTCCCACCTTACCCGCTGAACTGTATGCCAGGATCCGGGAGATTGCCCCGGCTAGTCCCCCT
>CAZXNN010000141.1:0-7809 GCA_964641915.1 uncultured Nitrospira sp.
CAAACGCTGATGACTGCCTCGCATAAGTTGGCGGAAGAGAGGTATAAGAAAGCTGCAGCGACCGCTGCACCCGGATCGGGAGCGGATGCATCGGCTTCGGCTGAGACCAAGACCGATGAAAAAGTCGTGGATGCGGAATTCGAAGAAGTAGACAAAGAGAAGAAGTAGTTTACAATCACGTCAGAAGCGACCGAGTTTCCTCGCATAGGGAACTCGGTCTTTCTCTGCTATTCACCCGGTGATGGCTCCTGTGTCAAAACGCGATTATTACGACATTCTTGGCGTTGAGAAAACCTCTTCCGACGAAGAGCTGAAGAAGGCCTATCGCAAGATGGCCCGCCAGCACCACCCTGACCTGCACCCAGGCGACAGCCAGAAGAAAGACGCCGAAGCCAAATTTAAAGAAATCAACGAAGCCTACGAAACACTGAGCGACCAGGAAAAGCGCAAACGCTACGACATGTTCGGACATGCCGGCGCGCAGCAGGGACAAGGCTTCGACGGGTTCAACGCAGGCGGTGGATTCGGCGACGTCTTTAACGACATTTTCGAAGACTTCTTCGGCGGCCAACGCGGCGGCGGTCGCGCCGAACGCGGCAACGACCTGCAATACAACCTCGAGCTCAGCTTCGAAGAAGCCGTCTACGGTAAAGAAGCCAAACTCAAGATTCCGCGTTGGGAAACCTGCGGCGATTGCAAAGGGACCGGCGCGAAGTCGGCAGCCTCAATCAAGACTTGTCCCAGCTGCAAAGGAGCCGGCCAGCTCCGGTTCCAACAGGGATTCTTCAGCGTCAGCCGCCCCTGCGGCCAGTGCGAAGGAGCCGGACAAATTATCACGGAACCCTGCGGCACCTGCCAAGGCCGTCAACGGGTCTATCGAGAACGCACCATCGCCGTTCACATTCCCGCCGGCATTGAAACCGGCATGCGCTTACGCCTGACCAATGAGGGCGAGCACGGCGCGAACAGCGGCCCTCCCGGAGACCTCTATGTCGCCGTCACCGTCAAGCCCCATCCGGTCTTCCAGCGCAAAGGCGTCGATATTCTCTGTGATGTGCCGATCAACTTCATCACGGCCACGCTCGGTGGAAAGATCGAAGTCCCGACATTGAAGGGCAACACGATCATCAAGATCCCAGCCGGCACGCAATACGACAAAGTGATGCGCCTCAAGGGACTCGGGATCCCCAGCCTCAAGGGCGGGCAAACCGGTGACCAGCTCTACGCCATCAAAGTCCAAATTCCCACGAAGCTCACGGCCCGACAGAAAGAGCTGCTGACCGAATTTGCCAAAGAGAGCGGCATGGTCATGGAAGCCAACGGCGACGGCTTCTTCGATAAGATGAAGACCTTCTTCGAATAGCGCCGACGTACTCGGTTCGTTCGACCGACTGAGCTCTCCATGCCTGTGTTTTTTCTGCCTCCCGACGCCATCACGCCTCCCTCTATTACCGTGCCTCCGTCGCTCCAGACGCATTTGCGCGACAGCCTTCGGTTGGAGCTCGGCGAACAGATTTTGGTCTGTGACGGACAGGGCACCCGATACCTAATGGAACTCACGCGCGTCACCAAGCAGGAGCTGACCGGACGCATTCTCAGCACCAGCCAGGAACCGGCGCGTACCGCTCCCCGCCTGCGCCTCGCACAAGCGTTGCTCAAGGGTGAGAAGATGGATTGGGTGATTCAGAAAGCCACGGAACTGGGCGTGAGTGAAATCATTCCGCTCCAGAGCCGGCACACCATCGTACAACTCAGGCCGGAACGCCTCGACGCGCAGCTCGCCCGCTGGCAGCGCATTGCACTGGAAGCTGCCCAACAGTCGGAGCAATGGATCGTTCCTGTCATCGCCCAACCACTGACTCTGACTGCGTGCCTGGCCAGCCACCCTGCACCGGCACTCTCGCTCATCTTGACCGAACGGCGGGAGGGACAGAGCTTGAACAACGTCCGCCTTTCGGAAAGCGGTAACGAATTTATTATGGTGCTGATCGGACCTGAAGGGGGATGGTCAAAGGAGGAAGTAGCGCAGGCTGAACAAGCCGGCGGCACACTGATGACGCTCGGCCCGCATATTCTGCGCGCCGAGACCGCGGCCATTGTTGCCGTAGGAATTCTGCAGAGCCGCGTCGGGGCCCTGGGCTAGACAGCGGACGTACCTACTTGCCGGCCTGCAAATGCACTACCGTCCCGTTTTCCCCGCTGGCCCAACCATGAGTCGCATCGGAAAAGGTCAAGCCGAACAGCGAAACCGGCGCAATGGGGGTGCCGTCGCTCCATGAATAGCCCGCGTCCGTGGTGCGATACATCATGCCCCGCTCGCCGACAATCCATCCTTCTTGAGGACTGGTGAAACGGACCTTCAGCAGATCGATAACCTTCGTGCAAGTCTTCCCGCAGGGCAGAGTACGATCCACCCATTTAGCTCCGCCGTCGTTTGTTTGAAACAGCGCTCCCGCATTGCCGACCGCCCATCCGGTCGATTCGTCGGTAAAGTACACATCGAACAGCGTCACCGCCCCCTGCGAGACTTGGGGCACCCACGTGCGGCCGCCGTCGCGGGTTGCTAAGACAGTACCGAGCGCACCCACGGCCGTCCCGCGTTGGGTATCGAGAAACTGCACAGCGTAGAGCGCTGCACTTGTCCCGCTCGCTTGTTCAACCCAGTGCGCCCCGCCGTCAGCCGTATGGAGAATCGTGCCCCCGCCGCCGACCACCCACCCGTCTGTCGCCGAGGGAAAATGAATCCCGTAGAGTGGTTGTTGCGTCTCCAGCGGATGTCCCGTCCAGCTCTCTCCCCCGTTGACCGATCGCCTGAGTGTTCCAGACGCGCCGGTGACCCATCCGGTTTTCTGATCGATAAAGAAGACCCCCGTGAGCAACGCCGACGTTCCGCTCGCCTGCTTCTTCCATTTCTTTCCACCATCAGTCGTACTGAACAGCGCTCCGCCAGAGCCGACGGCCCAGCCGAGCTTGGCATCTTTGAACTGCACCGCCATCAACGTCATCGGCGTGTTGGTTTTCTGAAGCGTCGCAAGGACAGAAGGCTCCGCACTCAGGACTACACCGGGCATGAACAGCACAACCGACAGGCAGATGCAGAGGACGGTCCTCAACAAGCCTCGATAACTTCCTATACCCATTCCCCGTTTCTCCATTTATTGGTTCGAGCTGGCGTCCGGCCGATTGTTGTCCCAATAGCCTTTGTCGGGGAGGCCTTTGGCCTCGATCGTGAACTGGCCGGCTTCGATCGTCAGCCACTGCTTCTGCGTGCAGCAGGTCCCGTCCGGGAGAACATCCCACGACCCTCTCCGGACCACCAGCGGACCGGTCGAGAGGTCATCGAAAAAGGCGCCGCGCTTCCCGATCCCATACAAATTGCGATGGGGAACTTTCACGACAATTTCCGTATCCGTCCAGGATTGCACCAGCGCCGCCGCGCCATTGAAGAGCACTTCCGTCCGCGACACGTTGGAAATAACCGTGCTGCCGGAATCCGGTTCATTGATCTCTACATCCAGCCGCCGCTTATAGGCTTTCTGACTCAATTCCAGTCCGGTATGCTCCGCCGTCTTCAGGAACGTGCCGAACCCTTTGCCCTTGATCGTCACCAGATCATCCAAGCCGGCCGACTTCGGCTCATAGGATTCAACGACCGGCGACACCAGCGTAAAGGTCCCCGCTTCGGTCACGAGCTCACCGCGCTCCTGACAGCAGGATCCGTCCGCCTTCGGCTTGGTCGCGCTCCGATAGATGCGCACCGGGCCGCTTTTCACGCTGAACGGCACCCAGACGTCGATACGGTCATCGTTCCACCGGTAGATCACCGCCGGAACGCCACCGATCTCGACACGATTCTCGCCTTTATTGAAATCCATGAAGCTGTAGGGAGTGGACCCGCTTTCGGAATAGAACCCGAAATGCTCGCCATTGATCCGGAGAAGCGTCCCGATGGGGGCGCTCGCCGGTGCGACCGGCAGGGCCTTGGGCACATGCACGGTGAACGTACCCAGCGCCCGCTCTTTCCCTTGCCGCTTCAGCACTAACGGTCCGGTTTCCGCGCCGAGCGGAACATGGGCCACAATCACATCATCTTTCCATTGGGCGATCGTCGCAAGACTGGTTCCGATCACAACGGCATCATCCGCCCCCTTGGATCCGAATCCCTGGCCGAACAACACCACCTTCGTCCCGACCGGCCCGGTCATCGGATCGACACGCACGCTGGGCACCAGCGAGAGCGACACCGCATTGCTCGTCACATATTCCACCGGCGCGCAGCAGGACCCATCGGCCAGCGGGTCGGACGAGGCCAACCGCACGACAACATCTCCGGGAGCCGCATTCGTCGGAATCTCGACCTCGATCTTGTCGTCCTTCCACCGGCGCGGACGCACCACTACACCGCCGATCACCACATCGTTGACGCCGAACATCGTATTGGGATCGCGCGCCCCGGCCGTAGCGCCGAAATGCTCGCCGGTAATCGTCACCATCGTGCCGCGCTCAGCCTCTGCGGGGGTGATGGACTCGATGCGCGGCTTCACCACCGTGAAGATACCGGCTGACAGCTTCTTCTTCCCGATCATCATCTCGACGGGACCGGTTGAGGCTTTAAACGGCACCTTCACCTCGACCAGATCGGATTCCCACCGCTGAATCAGCGCCGGCATTCCGGCGAAGGTCACTTTGTTGAACTGGACGGATTTGAATTGCCCCAATCCCTTGCCGCTCAAGACTACCGTTGCGCCAGGGGTCGAAGTACGCGGAGAAATCTCAATCGCGGCCTGGCCTGCATAGGAGGTCCAGGGCGTCAGCGCTCCGAGAATGATGAGTGCGAAAAAGAATGGGCGATATATCATGGCATCTCTCCTCAAGACTAAGACCTGGACTCCACGAGCCCGCGGATTAGAGTCAGCCCGGAATGATTCAAAGGAACTTCCCCGCACGTGGCACGAGAACCCCACGCACCGGAGTCAGGAGAGAGCAACCGGGGTACAACGTGAAGCGAGGGACGAGAGGACTATAGCAAGCGATTTTTTCGAGTGTCAAGACAGGCGACAGCACTCCTGCAGCACCACGAATGTCCTTACCCCAGACTCCTGTTTCAGCCTGTCTGCGGTCCGGCTCCCCGCGCATCAGGTGTGTTGCCGCTCCGAAACGCTGTTATCTTCCTGCTCTTGCGGAGAACGGTCGGTACCGGTGAGTCGTGGCGAGACCCAGACGGACATAGACCACCCGCGCCACAAGCCATAGAGGACGGGAATCACCAGCAGCGTGAGGATTGTGGAACTCACCATGCCGCCGATCATCGGCGAGGCGATCCGCTTCATGACATCGGCGCCCGCGCCGGTCGTCCACATGATCGGAAGCAAGCCCCCCATGATCGCGGCGACCGTCATCATTTTTGGGCGCACACGCTGGACTGCTCCTTCCAGAATGGCCTCACGCAGATCGTGCGCCGTCGCCATTCGGCCTTCACGCACTCGCTGCTCATAGGCATCATCAAGATAAACGAGCATGACCACGCCCGTCTCTGCTGCGACACCGGCCAGGGCGATGATGCCCACCCAGACCGCCACGCTCAGGTTGTAGCCCAGATAGTCGAGATACCAGATAGCCCCGATCGCGGCGAAGGGGACGGACAGGAGCACGATCAGCGATTTCGCGAGAGAGCGGAAATTGAGATACAGGAGCAAGAGAATCAAGGCCAGGGTCACAGGAACCACGAGCTTCAGTCGTTCTTCTGCCCGCACCAGATGTTCGTACTGACCGGTCCAGATCAGCCGGTAGCCAGAGGGCACTGTCACTCGGTTTCGCACCGCGTGTTGGGCGTCTTCGACATAGCCGCGCAGGTCCCGTCCACTGACCGCGACTGAGACCAGACCGGCCAGCGATCCCGCTTCATCCGAGATCGACGGCGGCCCTTGAGTAATGTTCATCTCCGCGATTTGTCCGAGCGGAATCTGCGCGCCGCTCGACGTGGGAATCAGCACCCGTTTGAGCCGATCGGGGTCATCGCGCAGTTCGCGCTTGTAGCGGACGTTGACCGGATAGCGCTCGCGCCCCTCGACTGTGGTGGTCACGGTCTCGCCGCCGATGGCTGTCGTGATCACTGCTTGCACATCTCCCACCGTCAGGCCGTAGCGAGCCGCCTCACGCCGGTTCACAGTGAGATCCAGGTAATAGCCTTCATTCAACCGTTCGGCAAAGGCGCTTTTCGTGCCAGGAACAGTTGCCAAGACTTGCTCGATTTCCAAACCGATTTTCTCAATGGTCTTCAGGTCGGGTCCCAGGACTTTGATGCCGACCGGGCTGCGTACACCGGTCGTGATCATTTCGGTGCGAGTCTGAATCGGCATCCACCAGATGTTTGGAAATCCCGGAATGCGCAGCTTGGGATCCATCTCATCCAATAACCGGTCCCATGTCATGCCGGGACGCCATTCCGATTCAGGCTTGAGGGTGACCGTGATTTCCGCCATGCCGACATAGGCCGGATCGGTGGCAGTCGGGGCCTTGCCCATTTTGCCGAATACCCGTTCGACTTCCGGGAAGGTTGTGAGCAGCTGATCCTGAATCTGTAAGACCTTGGCCGATTCTGGGATCGAGAGTCCGGGCACAGTGGTCGGCATGTAGAGAATGGTGCCTTCGTTCAGCGGCGGCATGAATTCCGCGCCGAGGCGGGAAAAGATCGGCGCCGTGAGTCCCACGACCACCACCGCCAATCCGAGCGTCAACCACCGGACGCGCAGCGCGCCGGCGATGATCGGTCGATACAGCGTGACCAACAGCCAGTTCAACGGATTCTTGGTTTCCGCTCTGATGCGCCCCCGGATAAGGAGGACCATCAGTACGGGGGCCAAGGTCACCGACAGCGCTGTGGCGAACAATATCGAGAAAGTTTTGGTGTAGGCCAATGGCGTGAACAATCGCCCCTCCTGCGCTTCCAGCGCGAAGATCGGCAGGAACGACACGGCGATCACCAGCAACGAGAAAAACAATGGACGGCCGACTTCTTTGGCCGCCGCGATGATAGTCTCGATTCGGTCTGCATGCGGCGATTGCTCCAGACGCTTATGCGCGTTCTCCACCATGACGATGGCCGCATCCACCATCGCGCCGATGGCAATGGCGATGCCACCGAGCGACATAATGCTGGACGTGATGTTCAGGTAGACCATCGGGATGAAGGCGAGCAGCACGGCCACGGGCAGGATGAGAATCGCCACGAGAGCGCTGCGGAAGTGAAACAGAAAGACGACCGCGACCAGGCTGACAATGATGCTCTCCTCCACGAGCTTCTCACGGAGCACGGCAATGGCCCGATGAATGAGATCGGATCGGTCATAGGTAGGAACGATGTGGATGCCTTTCGGCAGAGCGGGGGCGATCTCTGCCAGCTTGGCTTTGATCCGCTCGATCACGGAAAGCGCATTCTCTCCGGCCCGCATGATCACAATGCCGCCGACCGTCTGACCCTTGCCGTCTAACTCAGCGACGCCTCGCCGCTGGTCCGGCCCGATGTGAACATTGGCAATGTCCCGGATCAAGATAGGCGTACCGCGTCCATCCGTTCCGACCGGGATCAGCTCGATATCGTCAACCGAGCGCAGATAGCCTTTCCCTCGGATCACATATTCCGTGCCGGCCATTTCTAAGACACGGCCACTCACCTCCGCATTGCTGTTCCGGACCGCTTCGATGATCGTTTTGATCGGTAACCGGTAGGCGGCCAACGTGTTCGGGTCCACTTCGATTTGATACTGCTTCACGAACCCGCCGACCGCCGACACTTCTGCCACACCTGGC
>CAZXNN010000142.1:0-7806 GCA_964641915.1 uncultured Nitrospira sp.
CTCAGAGCTGATCGTCGGCATCGGCTTCCCGCTTTCCTTAGAAAACCGCGCAAGGAAATGTGTGACGAGCAGCGGAATATCACCGGAGCGCAATCGAAGCGGTGGGAGGCGGATTGGAATGACATCCAAACGATAGTACAGATCTTCACGGAAGGAACCATCCGCCACGGCCTTCTCAAGATCTTTATTCGTCGCAGCCACGATACGCACATCGACCTTAATATCCTGCGTCCCGCCGACTCGACGAAATTCGCGTTCCTGAATCACCCGCAATAACTTCACCTGGATCGTCGGCGTCGTGTCCCCGATCTCATCCAAGAATATCGTGCCTCCGTTCGCGACTTCGAACAACCCGGCTTTGTTGGAAATGGCACCAGTGAACGAGCCCTTCATGTGCCCGAACAACTCGCTCTCCAAGAGCGTTTCGGGTACCGCACTGCAATTCACGGCCACAAACGGCAATGGGCTCCGCGCACTATTGTAGTGGATCGCCCGAGCGACAAGCTCTTTGCCGGTTCCACTTTCTCCACAGATCAACACATTGCTCTTTGAGTCGGCGACTTTCTTCACCACATCAAACACCTTCTGCATCGCCTCACTCTGCCCCACCAACTGGGCAAAGGATGATTGGCTCGCCATCTCCCGCTTCAACAAGATGTTCTCTGTCGTCAACCGCCGCTTCTCCAGAGCATTCCGGATGATCAATTGCACTTCATCAACCTGGAACGGCTTCGTGAGATAGTCATACGCGCCCTGTTTCATCGCCTCAACGGCCGAGTCCGCTGTGGCAAAGGCCGTAATGATCAGGACGACAGTTTCTGGCGAGGCGGACTTGACGGCCCGGAGCACTTCCATTCCATCCACTTTTGGCATCCGCAGGTCGGTAATCACGAGATCGAAAATTTCCTTCTGTACCTGTTCAATCGCCTCTTCACCGTCTGATACCGCCGTGACGGCATACCCGGCCCGCTTGAGCATGATGCTCAACACTTCCCGCAAACTCTGTTCATCATCGACGACTAAAATCTTTTCCATGGCTCCCTACCTTCATGCCAGAGTCTCACGCCGACATCGCCCGAGCGAGGCAAACACACCACAAATCGAGACCCCTCATGCTCTCGACTCTCAACCTTGATCCACCCGCCGTGCAAATCAACAATCCGGTGAACTGCCGCAAGGCCCAATCCTGACCCCTGTTTTTTGGTCGTAAAGAACGGAAGAAAGATGTTGTCGAGATTTTTCTTCGAGATCCCTTCGCCTGTATCATGAAAAGAGATCTCGATGACCTCCCCTTTACGCCCGGCAACATCGATGGCTCTGCAGCTGGTCGCGATCGTCAATTGTCCGCCCTTCGGCATGGCATCGAACGCATTCGTGGCAAGATTCCAGAACACCTGCTTCAACTGATCCTGATCCACCTGCCCGGCCAACGCTTCACGAGACGGCTTGGCTTCAATCCGAATATTCGCTCTCGTCCGAGCTTCATGTTGTACCAGATCAAGGGTCTCGGCAAGGAGTTTATTCAAATCATGCTCGGCCAGATTCAAAGCCGGCGGCCGAGCATACTGGAGAAACTCTGTGATGATTGTATCGAGTCTTGTCGCCTCCCGAATCGCGATGTCCATCAGCCGCTGGCTTGTCTCATCCGCATGAAGGTCCTTCCGCAACATTTGCATCGCCCCAGCCAACGCGCCGAGCGGGTTGCGGATCTCGTGGGCCATCCCGGCCGACATTTCACCCAGACTGGCCAACCAATCTTTTCGGCGCATCTCCTCTTCAAGATCCCGAATTTGCGTCAAGTCTTTGAAAACGCCGACCATCCCCGTCGTCTTTCCACGTTCCTGAAGTGGCGACAGCGTCATTCCCAGCACTAAGCGATTCCCGTCCGCGCGCGTGCACTCCACTTCGAACCGCATATGTACAGCCCCTTCGTCCGGCACATCCAGAGATCGATCCGGATGCCAGTTAAACACGTCCCGCCAGGGGCGTCCTTGGACTTGCGCAAGATTATGTCCGGTGGCTTCCTGCGCGGCGGGGTTAAAGGAGGTGATTCGCCCCTCCTCATCAGCAGTAAATACGCCGCTACTGATACTGTGAATAATGTTTTCATGAAAAGCCTGAAGTCGGCTGAGTCCCTGCTCTTTTTCCTTGAGTGAATGATCCGCACGTTGAAGCTGTTCTGTCAGGAGACCACTCAAGAAGCCCACCACCAAGAACGCCAGACTGTGAACCCCAAACGTCTGAAGCGTTTCCGGCGCACTCAGACGTGTCCTGGGCAACCAACCCCAGGCTTCAGTGAGCCCATATAATTGAAGATTAGTCAGGAGGCCGAGGAGGATGACGCACAGGCTGGCAGTCAGAAGGCCGACCTTCCGGCGAGGCACCAGGCTCGCCAACGTTACCGAGATCACATACAGCACCAGAAATGGGCTCTCGATCCCGCCGGTCCTTGCGATCAAGACTGTCTCGAGCAGGAAGTCGATGCCAATTTGTACCCAAGCTAGTTGGACCAACCCCTCAGCGGTGGTCACAAAACGAAGAGCGAGGGCATAGCCAATGGTGATCGCGTAGGTGAACACGATCAGGCTATAGAACGTCTCGACCTGTTCCCCTCTCGTAACTTGAAACGTGAGAGAAAGCCCGAGCAGTAGAGTCACAACGAGGACTCTCAGGCCGATTAGCCATTGGATTCTTGCTTTGATTTCGACCACAGAGACTCCGGAACCTAGGAGAGAAAGCCGCTCAGAGAAGCCTTAAGAAAGGGGATGGGAAATCGTTCCGCATAGACTAAGCACTGACGAGAAGCCGGCATGCCGACATGGGCAGATCGGCAGACGTCGGTACGCAATTTCGCAGACGTCTGCCGAATCATCTAGGTCACACGGTCCGTTCGAAGGCACCTTTACCCAATCGCCGAGGCCATCGTGAAGATCGGCAGGTACATCGCGATGACGATGAAGCCGACCGTGACGCCGAGAAACACCATCATCATCGGCTCGAGTAACGCCGTCAGATTCGTCACCGCCGCATCGACTTCGTCCTCATAAAAATCGGCGATTTTCCCGAGCATATTGTCGAGCGCACCGGTGGACTCGCCGACGGCAATCATGTGGGTCACCATCTTGGGGAACGCCTCGCTCTTGGCCAGCGGCTCAGAAATCGTCTTCCCTCCGCTGATGCTGACGCGGGCATCCATCAACACATTTTCGATGACTTTATTCCCAGCCGTCTTCGCGCAAATCGACAAAGCCTCCAGCAGGGGCACTCCGCTCGTGATGAGCGTGCCCAATGTCCGCGTAAACTTGGCAACCGACGCCTTTCGAATCAAGTCACCGAACACCGGCAATTTCAGGACGATTTTGTCAACCGTCAGTCTGCCTTGAGCAGTCGCATAGTATTTCTTGAAGGCGATCACGCCAACAACGATCGCACCAAGAATAATGTACCAATTCCCTTGCGCAAAGTTACTCATGTCGATGACAAGCTGAGTCGGCCCAGGCAAGGCCATCTTCCCGCCCGACATCTCCTTGAACATTTTCTCGAAGACCGGAATGACCCAGATCATCAGCACCGTGATGACAATCGCAGCAATACCGCAAATAGCCGCCGGGTAAACCATGGCGCTCTTAATCTGGGATTTCAGCTTCATCGCCTTTTCGATGTGCTTGGAAAGACGCGCGAGAATCGTATCCAGCAATCCGCCGACTTCACCAGCGTTCACCATATTGCAGTAGAGATCGTCGAAAATTTTCGGATGCCGACGCAACGCATCGGAAAAGGTCGAGCCGCCTTCAACTGACCCCTTGATTTCACCAACGGCTTTTCGAAGCGCCGCATTTTCCGACTGTGTCGAGAGAATCTCCAAGCATTGGATCAAAGGCAAACCCGCGTTGATCATTGTTCCAAACTGTCGGGTGAAGACGACGAGATCTTTTTCCGTCATTCCGTTGCCGAAGCTCAGCTTGAACCCTTCTTTCGACCCCTTCTCCTCAAGGCTGGTCACCACCACGCTTTGCTTCCGGAGCTGGTCGACAGCCTCATCGCGGCTCTTGGCCACAAGCTCGCCCTTCTTGACCGCACCAGACTTACTTCGTCCAACGTATGCAAACGTAGCCATAGGCGTGTAATCCTGTTGTGGCTCCCTGAGCCGGTTAGGGAACAAACGTGTATCTACGTGGTGAGTCTACTGGGGGGGCAAAAACCTGTCAAAACAAATGCATTATCTCTGCGGCCAGAGAGCGATGGGAGCGAGTTGGATGGCCCGCATCAGTGCGTCAGCCGACAGAACCGTTCAAGTGGGTTCGTCGATACCCTCGATACAAGTAGTGCAGCCCTGAGCCTAAGGTAAACGCCACCATGACCAGTAATAACGGGAACAACGCACCGATCTTCATTCCCCGCCAGATCATGGCAATTACCAGCACCACATAGGCCAGCTGGCACAATGTCGTACCTTTCCCCAAGATCGTCGGCGTAATGTCGATGGCAATGTTCGTCACATGCGCGACCACTGTCCCCAGCATCAGGATGAGATCCCTGCTTACCACCAGGATCACGACCCATGATGGCACGAGATGCAGGATAGAGAGCGTGAGAAAGGCTGATGTGAGCAGAAGCTTATCCGCCAATGGATCGAGAATTTCCCCCAACTTGGTCTGCTGATTGGTCATGCGCGCAACCAGTCCATCCAATGCATCGGTGAGACCGGCGCAGAGTAACGCCGCCAGCGCATACCCATATTGCCGATAGGTCATGAACCCCACGAACACGGGGATCAAGAGGATCCGCAAGATCGTCAGACTATTAGGTATGTTCATGCGGCCGCGCAGAACCTCCGTCTGATGGACTACCGGTCGCCATCTTAGTGAGGGGATTTTAGGCTTGTCAACGCGGTTGCAGTGGCGCAGCCAGCCGCCTATAATCTGCCCTCGCTGTCTCAATACGGAATCTGTGGAGGAATTGATGAGCGCGTTGCCCTTGATGATGAAGAAAGAAGGACTGGTTGAGAAGCATCAAATGGAAGGCGTGGATCCAAGCGATCGCTATTTTAGTCGCGCCCTTCTGGTGAGTCGAACCGGCACCGGGTATTCTGGGAAAATCATGTACGAAGCCCTCATCGTCCAAGGAGGTTCCCACTCAACAATCGGAGCCGCCGTGCGCGAGGTGGTTGAGAAGCTTCAAGGAATGGGATTCGTACGCCTGCGTACGAGAGCCAACTTCAGAGGTACCCGCTACCTCGCTGAAAAAGAAACCTGGATCGACTACCCCGACCTCGCCTAACTACCTCCTACATATTCCCGATACACCAGCTCGTGGATCAGCGGTCGAAACGCTTTAATCTGTTCATTCTTCCTGGACGGGTGCACCCGATTGGAAAGCAATACGATTTCCAGCTCATGAAGCGGATCAATCCACAGCGACGTCCCCGTATACCCTAAGTGGCCAAACGAAATCTCGGGCAGAAATCTCCCTGCCGATGACGGCGGCGATGGAGTATCCCACCCCAGCGCCCAGCTCGAACCAGGCACAACAGTCTGTCGACAGGTAAACTCTTTGATAAGGGCAGGGTCTAGAACGGACGACCGTCGATGATAGGCCTGCAGCCAGGCCCCTGCCACGGCCAACACCGCCGCCGCCGTTCCGAAGAGACCCGCATGCCCGGCCACACCGCCAAGAGACGCCGCATTTTCATCGTGAACTTCGCCGCATAATAGTCGCCCCCTCCAGATATCGTGTTCAGTGGGCGCAACCTCACCCCCACGTCGACGGGCGCATTGAAGAAAGTCATCTGCCCATTCTGCCGGCACAAATCCCAGCTGCGATGTCCCTGCCAGAGGAGCGATCCGGTCACGAAAGAATTCCTGAGGCGGAGCGCCACTACACCGATCCACGACCATTCCCAGAAGCATAAATCCCAGATCGCTGTAGAGGCTTCGCGCCCCTCGCTCATAGATCAGGGCTTCGTCTCGGATCAGCTTCATGAGCCCGAGACGCGAGAGACCGCGCTGTTCTTCTGTCGCAGGGATGGAGGCCGTCGGACTCAGTCGCTCGTAATACCCTCGCCAACCAGGAAGCCCTGAACTATGCGTCAACAGATGCCAGAGCGACGCCGTGCCGATCGGACTGCCAGCCAGTTCCGGGAGTATCGAGTCAACCCGATCATGCAGCTGACATCGTCCGGCTTGGATGAGCAACACCAAACCCGTTACCGTAGACAACGGCTTCGTGAGCGAGGCCAGATCATAAACCGTCGCCGGCTGAACGGATCGGGCGGCGTCAAGGGTCGACACGAGCCCAGCGGTAAATATGTCGGCCTTGCCGCCGCCATAGCGCACAGCCAGCACGGCCCCGGGAAACACTTCACCCGTGACGGCCTGCTCAAGTGCCGCCTGAATGAGAGGAACATTCGGCATGGTGAAAGATCGACTCACGAAGATGATGAACCCGCGGTGATTACGGTATCACCGTACCTGACCAGGCGACAGGAAGCAGAAACGAATCAACGCCACCACGCAGCCGAAGAAATCATGAACGGGTCGGACTCGACTCACCTTCCATCTTCTCTTCAGGAACGACACCACTATCCTGATAGGCCTCGGCCGACTCGACATCCAACATACGCTCAAACGTATGGAGTGTGGCCCGCATCCGCTCGACCATAAGGAGCCGCTGTTTCTGCAATTGGGACAGATCCCGTTGCGTCTCACCCAGTTCCACCCGTGCCTGACGAATGACTTCGCCGGCCTTCAGCTCCGCTTCCTTGACGATCAACTCCGCATCGCGATTGGCGCTGCGCTTGACGTCATCGGCCAGCGATTGCGCCGCCACAAGGGTATTCGACAGTGTCGTCTCGGTCCGTTTCAATTCGGACACTTGTTGTTCTGTCATGGCCAACCGCTCCCGCAGCATCGCATTCTCGCGATTCAACGACTCCACGGTTTGTGCCAATTCCTCGAGAAACCGGTTGACCTCCTCACGATCGTAGCCGCGGAGCTTCGTGCGGAACACCATCTGTTGAATGTCGAGTGGTGTGATCTTCATAAATGCCCCCGTTCGTTGAGTCAGTTCATCCGCAACGCCAGATCTTTTAATGACTGCACCACAGCGAACTGCAGAAACGTCAAAATCAGAATGGCAATAATTGGCGAGAGGTCAATGCCCATGCGCCATCCCATCCAGCGGCGAATGGGAGCGAGCACCGGTTCAGTTGCACGATCAAGAAATTGGACAATCGGATTCCATGGATCGGGGTTGACCCAGGAAATCAAGGCCCGAGCGATGATGATCCACATATACAGCCACAGCACATAATCCAGCACCGTAGCGGTCCCCAACAGCACATTCCGAAACACAAACATCAGCGTCCGAGCTCCTGAGATCGTTTCGTCGCCGCCTCGACGGCATCGATAAGCGTCGCACGCATCCCGCCGACTTCCAGACGATGCAGACCGGCAATCGTCGTCCCCCCCGGAGACGCCACCTTGTCCTTGAGTCGAGCGGGATGCTCCCCGGTCTCAATCACCATCTTTGCCGCACCTAGAACCGTTTGCGCAGCCAGCACCTCCGCCGTCGCACGGGGCAATCCCATCTTCACGCCCCCATCCGCCATCGCTTCGATGGCCAGAAAGACGTAGGCCGGGCCGCTGCCGCTGAGTCCCGTGACGGCATCCATCAACCGCTCTTCAACCGTCACAACTTTCCCGACCGATTCAAATATTGCGCGCGCCGTTCCGGCCTCCGACTCAGAGACGCCAGGTCCGAGAGCCAGAGCCGTCATCCCTTCCTGCACCATGGCAGGAGTGTTCG
>CAZXNN010000143.1:0-7771 GCA_964641915.1 uncultured Nitrospira sp.
TGAGTACGAACCTCGGGATTTTCCGGACAAAGGAATCGATGACGGCGGCAGGGAGTAAGGTGCGTGAGCTCCAGCAATGCGCGGCGGCGGTCACGGTGCAGGACAAGGGGCGAGTCTTCAACACCGACTTGATCCAGGCGTTGGAGTTACAATGCCTGGTCGAACTCGCGGAAACGATTGTGGCAGGAGCTCTCGCGCGCGAGGAGAGCCGGGGTGCTCATTACCGTTCGGATTTCCCCACGCGCAACGACGCCGTCTGGCTGCGGCATACGGTGGCTCACCGGGGGCCCGACGGGGTGCAGGTGTCCTACGATCCTGTCACGGTGACTCGCTTCACGCCCAAGTAATCAATTCCGGCCCTTCGCGGGGTGCGGGGCTGTACCCTATCCCCTCTACGACGTCTAGCCGAGAACATCACCCGTAGGTTTGTTATAATCCATCCGAATAAGGGGTGCGTATGCGTGTGCTCGTGGTTGAAGACGAAACGAAGGTCGGCTGTTTCATCAAGCGCGCGCTTGAGGAAGAAAGCTATGCCGTCGATCTCTGTGAAGACGGGGCCAAGGGACTTGAGATGGCCCTGGCGACTAACTACGACTTGATCGTCGTGGATCTCATGTTGCCGTCGATGTCGGGGATGGATATTCTTAAAGCCGTTCGTCGTGAGCGGATTCAAACGCCGGTGATGATCCTGACAGCGCAGTCCCAGGTCGATCAACGAGTGAAGGGCCTCGATGCCGGCGCCGACGATTATCTCACCAAGCCGTTTGCGATCGATGAACTGCTGGCCCGCGTCCGGGCGTTGTTGCGCCGGGGGGCGACCGAGAGCCCCGGCATTCTACAAATCGATGATTTGGTGCTGAATCCGGCGACCCGCGAGGTGGCGCGGGGAGGGACGCGCATTGAGCTTACGCTGAAAGAATATGCGCTACTGGAATATCTCATGCGGCACACCGGACGGGTGCTGACAAGGCCCATGATTTCCGAACACGTCTGGAACCAGGACTTTGACACGTTCACCAACGTCATCGACGTCTACGTCAATTATCTCCGCAACAAGATCGACCGGGGCCGGTCGAAGAAACTCATCCATACCATCCGTGGCAGCGGCTATATGCTGAAAGTCGACTGATGCCACTGCGACTCCGGTTGACGCTTTGGTACGGGAGCACGCTGGCTCTGGTACTCATCGTGTTCTCTGTTGTCTTGTACAATGTGACTGCGCGGAGTCTTCGCGATGCGGTGGATCAATCGTTAGAAGAGACCGCCAACACGGCGGTCCGATCCCTGGAAGAGCGGGGGTTTCTCCCGCTCATCGACGAAGAAGAATTGCTCTCGCAGTTTCCTGAACTCGCCCGGATCGACAAGTTCTTCCAGATCTTCAGCCCTTCAGGAACGATCACGCTCCGTTCTCCCAATATCAAACAGCATGAAGTCCCGCTCAGCCGCACGGCGCTCGAAACGACGTTCAGCGGGAAATCCATGTTCGAATCAGCGAAGTATCCGAAGGAGCCGCCGCTCCGGCTCGTGTCCGTGCCGATCATGTATCGCGGAACCCTGCTCTACATTGTGCAAGTGGGGACGTCGATGGAATCGATCGAAGACACGTTGCGCCGGCTGCTGCTGGTGTTGCTGGTGACGATGCCGATTGCGCTGGCGGTGTCGCTGGCCAGCGGATGGTTTCTGGCCGGCCGCGCCCTGCGGCCGGTTGACGCGATCACGCTGGCGGCCCAGCGCATCGCGGCGGGCGATCTCAGCCAGCGGTTGACGGTCTCGACCTCTCCCGACGAGATCGGGCGCCTGGCCAGTATGTTCAACGACATGATCGGCCGGCTCGATGCGTCCTTCCGGCAGATTCGCCAATTTACCAGCGACGCGTCCCACGAACTCCGGACTCCGTTGACCGTCATGAAGGGAGAGACAGAATTGGTGCTCAGGCGCCCCCGCCCGCTAGGTGATTACCAATCCGTGCTCGAAAGCAATTTGGAAGAAATCGATCGCATGACGCGCATCGTCGACGAGCTACTCTTCCTTTCCCGCGCCGACATGGGAGAGGTGAGAATGGAGACGCTGCCAGTCGGCCTGGAGTCGCTCGTGGAAGACATCCATCGGCAGGCGACGCTGCTTGGACAGGATCGCAACATCGCCGTCATGCTCGGCACGGTGCAGCCGGCCGTCGTTCAAGGCGACGAACTCCGGCTGCGCGAGTTGCTGCTGAATCTGGTGGAGAATGCGATCAAGTACTCTCATCCCAACGGAAAGGTCGAGATCGCGCTTGTCACAGAAGGACCGCGCGCGCGCCTGTCGGTCACAGATCAAGGGATCGGCATCCCGCCTGATGATCTGTCCCGTATCTTCCATCGTTTCTTCAGGACCGATGGGGCCCGGGCCCATACGAAGAAGGGTACAGGCCTTGGACTCGCGATTTGCACCTGGATCGCCGAGTTTCACAAGGGCCGTATCGACGTGACGAGTGAGCCGGGTGTCGGCTCAACGTTTACCGTCACGCTCCCCCTGGCAGCTCCTTCCGCTTAACGACTTCTAATTCGGTCCTAATCTCCTTTTCATCACGGGCTGATACGGTCACTCGTACATCAATACGAGAAAGACCCGATCACCGGCATCATTGTCACGAGGAGGAAACCATGAAGAAGTTGGTTCAGAAGGCAGTCGTTGCGAGTTTTGCTACCGCCGCGGTGGGAGCGGTCCTGATCTGGGGTGGGCAATCGTTGCCCCCTTCCCATGCCTCCAGCGGAATCCAGCCCGCGGCAACCGCCGTGGCACTGCAGATCGCCCCGGCAGCGAACGGGTTTACGGAGGTGGCTAAAGCGGTCACACCGGCCGTGGTGAATATTACGACGGTCACGGGAGAGAAAGTCGCCGACGGGCGGAAGATCCCCGATGAATTGCGCGATCGGATGGAAGAGTTTTTTGGTGGGCCTGGCAGCCCTCGCGGTTTCCGCGGGCCGCAAGGTCCCGGTGAGCCTCGTGGTCATCGTGGCGGCGGCCAGGGATCCGGGGTGATTGTCTCCCAGGAGGGCTATGTCCTGACCAATAACCATGTGATCGAAGGCGCGCAGGAAGTCACGGTCACATTACCCGACAAACGCGAATTCAAGGGCACGATTGTCGGAACCGATCCCAAGACGGATTTGGCGGTGGTAAAGATCGATGGACAGAATCTTCCGACGGTCATCTGGGGTGATGCCACCAAGCTGCAAGTCGGGGAATATGTGCTGGCGGTCGGAAACCCCTTCGGATTGAACTCGACGGTGACGCTCGGCATCGTGAGTGCGCTGGGTCGCGGCCGGATGGGTATCACGCAGTACGAAGACTTCATTCAGACGGATGCGGCCATCAATCCAGGAAACTCAGGTGGCGCCTTGGTGAATACGCGCGGGGAACTGGTCGGCATCAATACGGCGATCTTCTCGCAGACCGGCGGGTATCAGGGGGTGGGCTTTGCCGTACCGACCAGCATGAGCAAGCCGATCTATGAAAGCCTGATCAAGAGCGGGAAGGTTGTGCGTGGGTACCTGGGTGTCGGGATTCAGGACCTCAGCCGGGACCTGGCCAAGTCGTTCGGGATCAAGAACGCGAAGGGTGCGCTCGTCAGCGACGTAAAGGAAGAGGGGCCGGCCGACCAGGCAGGTCTGAAACAGGGCGACGTGATCATCGCGTATCAAGGCGCACTCGTTGAGGATGCGGTGGCTCTCCAGCGTCTGGTCACAAGGACGGTGGTTGGGATGAAGGTGCCGGTCAAGGTGATCCGTGACGGCCTTGAAAAAGACCTCACGGTGACGATCGGGGAACAAATGGATACGACGAAGGTCGCGAAAGCCGAAGCCGGTGAAGGGGACTACGCCTTTGCCGGAGTGGCGGTCCAAGACCTGGATCGGGAGACCGCGAAGGAATTGGGAATCAAGGGGAAGGCGCAGGGAGTTGTCGTGACGGGCGTCGAGCCGGAGAGCGGAGCCGAGAAGGCCGGTTTGATGACGGGTGATGTCATTCGTGAGATCAACCGCCAGCCGGTCAAGTCGGTCAAAGAGTTTGAGAAAGCCTCATCCGCGATCAAGAAGGGTGACAACGTCCTGATCTTGATCAATCGCCATGGCAATGCACTATTCCTGACCGCGAAAGTGTAGGTGACAGATTGGGGGATGGGGCTGCTGCCTCATCCCCCGCTGACGGATTCTTCAGCATCCTGACTAATCGAATACGACGGTTTTTTTTCCGTACACCAATACACGATGTTCGATATGCCGCCGTACGGCGCGGGCCAGAACAATTTCTTCCAGGTCGCGCCCCTTCCTCACCAGATCATCGACCGTATCCCGGTGTCCGACGCGAATCACGTCCTGTTCGATGATCGGCCCCTCGTCGAGGTCCTGGGTGGCATAATGGGCCGTTGCGCCGATGATCTTTACACCCCGCTCGTAGGCCTGCCGATAGGGGTTCGCGCCGATGAACGCGGGGAGAAACGAATGATGAATGTTGATTACCGGGCAGCCGATTTGAAGGAGGAAGTCGGCGCTCAGAATCTGCATGTAACGGGCCATGACCACCAGTTCAACATGATGGGATTTCAACGCCGAGATGACCTGCTGCTCTTGTTGAGGCTTGGTTTCCTTGGTGACCGGTAAGACCACGAAAGGGATCTTGAACAGATGGGCCCACTCTGCGCAGGTGTCATGATTGGAAATGATGACTGCAACATCGATGCATAACTCGTCTCGACGGTGGCGTTGGAGGAGGTCCGCCAGGCAGTGATCTTGTTTCGAGACGAGCATGCCGACGTGCGTGCGGTGGCTGGAGTGATGCACCTCGTAGCGCATCTCAAATATCTTAGCGATGGGGGCGAAGGCGGCGGAAATCTCGTCGGGAGGAATCTGCAATCCCTCGGTGGCGAACTCCATCCGCATCAGGAAGTCGTTCGTCTCCTCATCGGTGTGGTGATCCGAGTCGAGAATGTTGCCGCCGAAGTCGTGAATGAATCCCGACACGCGGGCGACAATGCCCTTCCGGTCTTTGCAGTGGATGAGAATCACCACGGAATCTTTACGAGTGGCTGCCATGCGGATACGCCCCTTTCGTCAATTTCCAGAGAGTGTAGCAGATCGTGAGCCGGGTGTGGCGCGAGGTCAGGAGACGATGTGACCGACGAGATCGTACGTGGCCGCATCCGTGATCTCGACCTTGACGAGGTCTCCCGGGTCGGCCGAGCCGTCGTTGATATAGACGACGCCGTCGATCTCGGGTGCGAGGCCTTCGTGCCGGCCTTCCAGCAGCAACGGAGCTTCCTCCGAAGGTCCTTCCACAAGGACCTCCATGACCGAACCGATACGGTTCTGCCCGCGCGCCGCGGCAATGCCTTCCTGGATGGCGAGCAGTTCGTTCCGTCGTTCTTCCATGGTGCTGCGCTCGATTTTGTCGTTCAGCGACACCGCTGTCGTATCTTCCTCGTCCGAGTAGAGAAATGCGGCCACTCGGTCGAAGCCGGATTCCGCCACGTAGGATTTGAGTTCCTGGTAGGCCGCTTCTGTTTCCCCAGGGAATCCCACGATGAAGGCGGTCCTGAAGGTCAGGCCGGGAATGCGGGTGCGAAGGCGATCCACGAGTTTCTCGATGGCGGCGCGGTTGCCCAGACGGTGCATCCGTTTCAGCATCCGGTCGTTGATGTGCTGGAGCGGCATGTCTATGTACTTGGTAATCTTTTCCTCGCCCGCATAGAGATCGAGCAACTCATCGGTGACTTGTTGAGGATAGAGATAGAACGGTCTGATCCATCGAATGTCAGGAATCTTCACCAGTGCGCGCAGCAGCGAGGTGAGCCCGCCGCGAATACCCAGGTCCACGCCGTAGTTGATCGTATCCTGAGAAATGAGGTTGAGCTCCTTTACGCCTTCGCCGGCGAGGCGTTCCGCTTCGGCCACAATGGATTCGATGGATCGGCTCCGTTGTTTCCCGCGCATGATGGGAATGGCGCAGAAGGCGCAATTCCGGTTACACCCTTCGGCGATCTTCACATAGGCACTGTGCGGCTTGCCGAGTCGCAGGCGCGGAGAGTCCGCGTCGTAGAGGTAGGGCGGTTCGCTGATCCACAGTCGTTGCTGGCGTTTGCTGGGCGTGAGGAGCTTGCGACAAATTTCCGCGATCTTCCCGAATTCCCCGGTACCCACCACGCCGTCCAATTCCGGCAGTTCTTTCAGCAGGTCACCTTGATAGCGTTGGGCCAGACAGCCTGCAGCGATGAGGACCCGGCAGGCGCCTTTCTGCTTCAGTTTGCCATGTTCGAGAATCGAATTGATCGATTCCTGCTTGGCTTCTTCGATAAAGCCGCAGGTATTGATGATGACGACTTCGGCTATCTTGGGGTTGTCGGTCAGTTGGAAACCGTCGTGAACCAGCGTGCCCAGCATGAGCTCGGAGTCCACCTGGTTTTTCGAGCAGCCCAGATTGACGAAACCGACGGTGGTTTTGCCGGCGGCAACGGCCGTCTTTGCGTGGGCGGTCTTCTTGGCTGTCTTTTTGCGGTCGAGCTGGATCAGGGGTGTAGACATGGATGGCAGTCTACGGGAGGGTTGAAAAGGCTGTCAACGCGTCTCGGTCTTGAAATCTAGGCCATGCTTCACCTACAGTGCCCACCGTGATTAGAACATTCCAAGGCATCAAGCCCACCATTCCAGACTCCTGCTTCATCGAAGACACCGCGGTCGTCATCGGCGATGTGGTGATGGGTGTGGATTGCAGTGTCTGGTTCAATGCCGTGATCCGGGGCGACGTCAATCATATTCGCATCGGAAAGCGGACCAATGTGCAGGATCTCTGTATGCTGCACGTGACGCACGATACGCACCCGCTGGTCATCGGGAATGAGGTCACTATCGGCCATAGTGTGGTCTTGCACGGTTGTACGATCAAGGATCGGGTGCTGGTGGGGATGGGCGCGATCGTCATGGACGGCGCCGTGATAGGGGAAGATTCGGTCGTAGGGGCCGGTGCGTTAGTGGTGGAGGGAACGGTGGTTCCGCCAAAGAGCCTTATCCTCGGCTCGCCCGGTCGGGTGCGACGTGGGGTCTCGGACGCCGAACTTGCCTGGATCAAAGAGTCGGCTGCCAACTACGTGAAGTATGCTAGCCAGTATCTCAATGACTCGTCGAAGCGAACCGGATTTAAGATCTAGCTCGTCGTACCCTTCGAGTTTTCGATGCCGGACCTCCAATCTTCATAAAACAAACCGGATCTCCAACTAGGGCGGTCGGCAATTGCTCTCGTTCAACGAGGTACGGGATATTCTTGCGATGGCACCAGTCAGCGATCCAGACCACTTCTTCCGTTGAGGTCGTGACCCATCCAGGCAGGCGTAGTTTCGGCATGACGCGATCGACGATCGAACGCACGATGCGCCGCTGCTGCTCAAATTGGCGCGGGTCGAATGTCACCGGATCGGCAGTTCCGTAGGACAGCGGTGCGAGGTGCGGGAATCGTTCCGGGTCATTGAGCACACTCACCATCCAGAGATGATCGAAGCGTCCCTTGGCCTTGGCTGCATCAAGGCTATGAAATCGAACCGGCAGGGATCGGCAGGCTCGATTGATGGCGGCGACCTCGGTTCGGCGAAGATTATAGGGCTCGACTTCTCGTTGGAGGTCGAGCGTTTCCATGAGAAGCGGCGGGAGCTCCGCGACACCCGATCCCACATAGAGGCTCCGGCCATGCGGGTCGAGGCGATCGAAGAGCGCGCGAGCGATGCGGTTAGCCAGTCGCTCAAAGG
>CAZXNN010000144.1:0-7767 GCA_964641915.1 uncultured Nitrospira sp.
GATTACCGTGTTGCCGTGCAGCGCGTTGACAACGAAACACGGGAACAAGCGGCTGGTAGCGATCGATTTGGCGAAGCCGGTCCCCGGCCGGCGGATCGGATTGGCCTGGCGGAAAGGATTTACTCGTCCTCAGGCGGTTGATGCGGTTTCAGGTGCCGTGCGGGCACTGAAGATACCAGGCCTGAAGCATGTGGCGTCGGAGGGACGATGATCACGCGGTCTGAGGAAATTTAACACAGGACGCATTTGACACCAATCTCGTTCCAGGGCAGGATGTGGGAAGCCTCGCCTAGGGATTCCTGTTTATCCACCTATTCGTGTTCTGAGGAGAAGTATCATGCGAAATATAGTCTTGGCTGCAATCACGGCAGTGTATCTGATCGGTGCCGGTTCATTGGTATTGGCTGACGATGCGATGAAGAGTGAAATGGGAGCGATGAAGGACCAGATAACGGCCGATGTGAAAGCGGCTCCCGAGAAGATGAAGGCCGACAAGGATCAGATGAAGGCTGATATGAAGGCCAAAAAAGAGGAAATGAAGAGCAAGATGAAGGCGCATCGCGAAGAGGCCAAGGCCAAGCGGGCAGCCATGAAAGATAAGATGAAGGCGAAGCACGAAGAAGTCAAAGGACAAGGCGAAGCGGCAAAAGCTCAAGCGCAGGATATGAAAGCTGCTGGTCAGCAGATGGGCAGCGATGCCAAAGCCGCTGGGCAGGAGATGAAGGATGCTGTCGGCGCGATGGGGAAATAACTCCTTCCTTGGAGCCTAGTTGGAACGGCCTCTGGCAAATTGCCAGAGGCCGTTGTGTTCATGCGACACGGCACGGTATGGCCTGCCGGAGAACAAGTCTCCTTCATCTTCTGATAGACAAGTTTCGATCTGTCCAGCTTGTTCCCTCTTCGTGCTTCTGCTAGCATCCTCCCGGTCGATTGACCCCTACTATGAAAATCGCAACGTTCAACGTCAACTCGCTCCGCAAACGGCTTCCGATCGTGTTGGATTGGCTTGCCCAACAGAAGCCTGATGTCTTGTGCCTCCAAGAAACCAAAGTGCAGGACAGCGAGTTCCCGTTGTTGGGTCTGGCCCCCTCTGGTTATCACATCACGTTTCGTGGGATGAAATCGTACAACGGCGTGGCCATCTTGAGCCGGAGGCAGCCGGAGGCGGTGTTCCATGGATTCGACGATGGCGGTGAATCGGAGGATGCCCGGTTGCTCAGAGTCGTGATCGACGGGATTTCGATCGTCAATACATACGTGCCTCAGGGCTTTGAAATCGATTCGCCCAAGTATCAATACAAGCTGGGGTGGTATGATCGGCTGAGAAAGTACTTCGAGAAACATCTGTCTCCCGGCGAGCCGGCCATCTGGTGCGGCGACATGAACGTGGCACCGCGTCCCATGGACGTGCACAGCCCCGAGAAGCATCTCAAACATGTCTGTTATCACGAGGATGCGAAGAAGGCCTACGAGCGAACACTGGCGTGGGGATTTCAGGACGTGTTTGTGAAGCTGTACCCGGACCGGCAGCAATATACGTTTTGGGACTACCGGGCGCCGAGTTCATTAGAGTCGAACAAAGGCTGGCGCATCGATCATATTCTAGCGACGGCCCCGTTGGCGGAGAAATGTATAAGGGTTGACGTGGACGTCGAGCCGCGGCGAGCGAAAGACCCATCAGATCATACGTTTCTCTGGGCGGAGTTTTCGGTCTAACCACATGCGCGACGCCCACACCCGCCCGATCCGGTAGCAGGGCAAGTCCTCCCTACCGCCGGATGGGAGCAGACCAACAGCTTGAGTCTCACGCAGCCCGCATGAACGAGTCTTTTCTCGGTCGGCTGCTGAGGCGATTCTGCTGAATCAATGGATCCAAGACCAATCCGCAATTGATGCATCGATGTACGACCGATTTAGGTGCGAGTTCCGGTCGCTGCTCCTCGATCATCAATCCTTTGCACTTTTGACAATTCATCAATCTATCCTCCTCTTGATACCGGCGGGTGCGAGAGTGCGATCAATGCTCGGGAGGAAACTTAACATCCGCAGATTAACCCCATGTTAACCGGTAGTTAAAAGTGTCTAATCTTTGCTTGTTTGATTAATCAATGTTTATTGATGTATATTGCCTCCAATGTCGACGAAGCGACGAGTCAAAGCCGCGGCCCTCTTTCATGCTTTATCCGATGAGACGCGGCTTGAGGTTCTCAATAGGCTGAAGCGGGGAGAGCAATGTGTTTGCGAATTAACGGACGCTCTTCAGGCCGGGCAGTCGAGACTGTCGTTTCATCTCAGGGTATTGAAAGAAGCCGGATTGATTCAGGACCGTCCCGAAGGGCGTTGGATGTATTACTCGTTGAGTCGAGAGGGTTTAGAAGACCTTGAGGACTTTATCGGCGAACTCAAGAAGGCAATCACGCATCCCGGCTCTTCAAAGCAATGCGAGTAGCTCATTGTTGTGGATTTAGCATCAACATTTCTTGATTAGTATGGCGTATTGCCAAGAGAGCACTCGTAATGGATTCAGCGATCAAAGAATCGGCTCTATCTGAAAAACGACTGAACGTATTCGAGCGCTACCTGACTGTCTGGGTTGGGCTTTGTATTCTTGCCGGGGTGCTGATCGGGCGAGTGTTTCCGTCTTTGGTGAGCACCTTGCGCAGCTGGGAGTTTGGAGAGGGGAGCCATATCAATCTTCCGATTGCCGTCCTCATCTGGCTCATGATTATTCCCATGATGATGAAAGTCGATCTCACGGTGTTGCGAAATGTCGGTCGTCGGCCGCAAGGGCTCTTCGTCACTCTTGTCGTCAATTGGCTTGTGAAGCCCTTCTCCATGTCCTTCTTTGCGTGGCTGTTCTTTCGATTCGCTTTTGCATCATGGATGTCGCCAACGGAGGCCGATCAATACATTGCCGGCTGCATCATCTTAGCCGCGGCTCCTTGTACAGCCATGGTGTTTGTCTGGAGTTATTTGACGGACGGTGATCCGGCTTACACCTTGGTTCAGGTGACCGTCAACGATCTCATAATGCTCCTCCTGTTCGCCCCGATTATCGGGTTCCTGGTAAGCGGGGCGTCCTCGTTGACGGTCCCGTTCGGCGTCCTGCTGTATTCGGTGGTGGCCTTTATTGTGATACCTCTGGTCGCCGGTACCCTGATTCGGACAGGGCTGATCGCCCGCTATGGAAACTTCTGGTTCGACCAGGACTTTTTACCGCGTTTTGCTCCGGTCACGATAGCCGCTCTGCTCCTGACGCTGGTGTTCATTTTTGCCTTTCAAGCAGACAACTTTGTGGCGAAGCCCTGGCATGTGGCGTTGATTGCGATCCCGATTCTCTTCCAGGTCTATATGAATGCGTCACTGGCCTATGGGCTGATGCGGTGGTTACGAGTGCCCTATGCGGTGGCGGCGCCCGGGGCACTTATCGGAGCAAGCAATTTCTTTGAGCTTGCGGTAGCGACTGCGATCGCCTTGTACGGACCTGAATCCGGCGCGGCATTGGCAACCGTGGTCGGCGTCCTGGTTGAAGTGCCGGTGATGTTGTCCGTCTGCCATTTCTGCAATCGCACGAGACATTGGTTCCCAAGTGAGGCGGTAGCCTGAAGGATTTGGACCGGTAGAATGTTGGGCGACTGAATACTGAGGAGAAGACTATGAAACGCTTTCATATCCATATCGGAGTCGACAACCTGGATGAGGCAATAAAGTTTTACAGCGGCTTGTTCGGTGCGGACCCGGTGAAAGCCAAGTCGGACTATGCCAAGTGGATGCTTGATGACCCGCGCGTCAATTTTGCGATTTCCACTCGAGCAAAAATGAAAGGCGTCGATCATCTCGGAATTCAGGTCGAGGAGGAGAGTGAATTAAACGAGTTGCGCAGCCGTCTTGAGAGAGCGGATATGAAGGTTCTGGAGGAGGGAACCACGACCTGCTGCTACGCGCAATCTGATAAGTCCTGGATACAAGACCCAGCCGGTATTCCCTGGGAAGCCTATCGGACCATGGAGGATGCCCAGTTTTTTTCAGATAGCACGGGGAGCACCGAGAGTGCCTGTTGTACTCCGGACGCACCCGTAGAGTTGATCAGTCTGAAGCCTTCTGCAAAGAAGAGAGGATATTGAGAGTCATGGCCGTCGATTCCAAAAAAGTGCTTATTCTCTGTACCGGCAACTCTTGCCGTTCGATCATGGCTGAAGCCCTCTTAAATGAATTGGGGCAGGGACGTTTCCAGGCATCGAGTGCCGGGAGTTTCCCGACCGGGTACGTACATCCGCGATCTATTGAAACCCTGAAACGCCATGGCATTGATCCCGGCCAGCCCCACAGCAAATCCTGGAACGAGTTTGCCGCTCAATCCCTCGATCTTATCATTACAGTCTGTGATCAGGCGGCCGGTGAGACCTGTCCCATATTTCCCGGCAAGCCGACGAAGCTTCATTGGGGGACGCCCGATCCTGCTAAAGTGGTCGGGAATGAGGCCGACACTCAAGCGGCATTCGACCGTGCTTTCTTCTTTCTCAAAGAGCGGGTCGAGCAGCTGATTGCGGCTTCCGAGCGTTCACAATAGGCTCAAAAGCGATCTCGACCTCCTGCCGTCTGCCGCGCGTATGCGACGTGGCCCCCGCCGATTGCTCGACCGGTACCGTCAATCCTGCTAGAGTTGCCGGGCACGAGGATCCCCTTCGCAATCCAACGGTATTGACGGGTCTACGGTATTATCATGTCCGGTCCGGGAATTGATCCGATGGCTACGGCCGATGTCGCCATCATCGGCGCAGGTGCGGCCGGCCTCGCCGCTGCGATTTTTGCGGGAGAAACGGCCAAATCATCCGGATCACGATCGATCGTTCTCCTTGATGGAGCCAAGACCATCGGAGCAAAACTTCTCGTATCCGGTGGAGGCCGCTGCAACGTCACGCATGAGGTGGTGGCGCCGACCGACTTCTTCGGCAATCGCCGCATTGTCAAGAATGTGCTGGCCGCATTTTCTGTTGACGCCACCATCGCGTGGTTCGCCTCGATAGGTGTTGAACTCAAGCGGGAAGAGACTGGCAAGCTGTTTCCTGTCACTGATAGATCGCGCACCGTTCTGAATGCGCTCGTTGATCGCTGTCGCGAACTCGGCATCGTTATTCTTTCAGATCATCGCGTGACCGAGATCGCCCGCGTTCCTGAGTCGCCGGCGGGATTTGTCGTTCACCATAGTCACGGAGCTCTCGCGGCGAGTCGGGTGATTTTGGCTACGGGAGGTCGGTCGATTCCCAAGTCGGGGAGCGACGGGTTGGGCTATGAACTGGCCCGGCGGCTGGGGCACCATGTCACGCCGACGGTCCCGGCGCTTGCGCCACTCGTGCTGGATGATCGCATGTTTCACAAGAATCTCTCCGGTCTCTCGCAAGAGGTCGAACTCACCACGGTTGTGAAGGGGAAAACGCTCGATGTTCGGAACGGCAGCTTGCTCTGGACTCACTTCGGGATCAGCGGGCCGGTCGTGATGGATGCCAGCCGATTCTGGTGTTTGGCGCATGAGCAGGGAGAACCAGCCGAGGTCCACGGTAACTTTTTCCCTGGGGAGAATCAGGAGCAGGTACGACAGTGGTTTATGGAGCAGACGAGAGAGTATCACCGTCGCTCTCTCGGGAAGACACTTGCCCAGCGGCTACCTCAGCGATTCACCGATTCTCTCATTCAGCATGCCGGTTGCGATGGGCAGACGGCCATTGCGCAATTGCCGAGAAAAGATCGGGACTCTCTCCTTCCGCTGATGACGAAATTCCCGTTTCCCATCGTGCGGGATCGCGGGTGGAACTATGCAGAGGTGACAGCCGGCGGGGTGCCGTTAGAAGAAGTAAATTTCCGCACAATGGAATCGAAGCTGGTGCCGGGTTTCTATCTGGCCGGAGAAATCCTCGATTGCGATGGGCGGATCGGCGGCTTTAACTTCCAATGGGCTTGGGCTACGGGGCATCTTGCCGGACAGGCGGTTTGGAGGACAGACGCCTAGCAGTCCGATCGGATCGATCCAAGCCCCCGATGCGCGACGAGGTCTGCGTGGGTTTTCAGCAGGACGACATTGTTAAAGTGTGGGCTCAGCCGGAGTAGGAGCCGGTTGCACCACGTCGCTTGTAGGATTGGCTGGGGGCAACAGCTCAGCTGCCGGGGTCGGCTCTGATTTTTCCTTTGAAGCTGGTGTTGCGGTGTCCGCCGGGGGCAGAGTGAGTTCTTGCACCGGCGCCTCTTTGGCCGGTTTCGTCGTTGGAATGAGCGCCTTAGCCGGTTGTGCCCTGAGAGCAATCTTCGCGGTTTTCCCTTCCAACTTTTCGAGAAGCGCTGTGAGATTGGAATCACGGTGGATTCTTGCTCTTGCCCGTTTCAGATGCTGCACGGCATCCAGGTGACGCCCCTTGTCTATCAGCAGTTCGGCCAGTGCGAGATGAGGGAACGGGTCATCCGGTGCGACCTGAATCACCCCTTCTAGGAAGGGAGGCGTGAGGGATGGATGTCGGAGCCCCCAATAGGCTTGCGTAAGATTTAAGAGGGCGGTCGGATTACGTGGCGCGAAAGCAACCGCTCGCTTGAAGGCCTTGACGGAGACCTCGATGCCGCCACTCTTCTCCTGTTGGACACCAAGGTTGTTCCACAGAGCCGCCACGTAGGCTTTGTCGCGCGGCCTGGCAATCTGTGTCTTGCCGAACGCGCGTAGCGCCGCTTCTGTTTCAGCATATTCATTGCGATCAAGGGCATCTCTGATTTTCTGATGGGCAGGGCTCGGAGCTTCCCCGAATTCGATGAGCCGGGTCCGAGGGATGTCTTGCGGGGGAGTCGGCTCAACCAGCGCCGGAGGAAAATTGGGCGTCGCATCGATGTTCGTCGCGGGCAACGAGGCGGGCGTGGGCACCGGCGTCGTCGGGGACTGTGTCCAGACGTGGTAGAAGACAAACGTGCCTAACAGCACGGCTAGGATCCGTAGTGTGGATGAAATATCGCGACGGTACACAAGCCCTCCTTAGCACTTCCACGATATTTGCACGGGGTATGCAATCGTCCAAGAATATTTACGATTATTGATGTCCCTCACCAAGCGAGAATGGGGGAGGACACCGGACGCGACATGGAAGGGTGGAGGTGTGAGTGTGGACCGGCTGCGGAACTTGGCAATCAGCTTGACTGAGCGTCAAACACATTTATAGTGAGTTGCGAGAGCCTGTGCCTGTTGACGAAGATTTTCGGAGCAGGCGTGATGGGTCGAACGGAGCAAGACTCGCAGGCATCGTTCTCGTCCATGGGGCCTCGCACGGTGGGGAAGGGATCGCTTAGGATGGCTCGCCAGCTCACCTGTCCGCAATGCCAGAAGGATACGGTCTTGCGGTCATGCCCACAGTCGCCGCGGGAGCATGTCGCGTCCTGGATTTGGATCTCGCCGTTTCACTGCCAGGAGTGCAGCTATCGGTTTCTGGCCTGCCGCATCGGGCTTGAGGAGCCAAAGCATGCTATTGATCGCCGAGAGCATCTCCGGATTCCGGTCCGGCTGTTTCTCTCTTTTTCGGGAGGCAAGGTTCGGGGCGAAGGGATTGTGATGGATCTGTCGATGGGCGGCTGTATCATCAAGAGCGACGCCCAGGTCCATGTCGATGATATCTTTTATCTTGAAATTGCGATCTCGGATCAGGATTCTCCGATCGAAGTGGCGGCGATGGTCCGATCAATCAGCTCCCGCGGCATTGCCTTCAAGTTTCTGCGGAAGGCTCAAGACAACAAGCAGCT
>CAZXNN010000145.1:0-7710 GCA_964641915.1 uncultured Nitrospira sp.
AACCTACGGCCCGCTGATTAAGAGTCAGCTGCTCTACCAACTGAGCTAACGGCCCACCTAGGTATGTGCGATGCGGAGGTCTTTGTGCAGTCGTGATCCTTGTCTGTGCTTGCTGATGGTGCGCCTGACAGGATTTGAACCTGTGGCCCTCAGCTCCGGAGGCTGATGCTCTATCCAGCTGAGCTACAGGCGCTCCCGTAAGCAAGAGCAGGCACCTTACCATAGCGTGAAAGTCTCTGTCTAGGCGGTGTGACGATGGGAGAGGGGGCCTTATCTTGAGAGGAAGGCGTAGGGGAGCAGGAGCTCTTCCCCCTGGCATTGCTGCATTCGGTGTCGCGCGGTCAGTTGTTGAGCCTCTTCTCCTGCCAGGCGGTCTTCTTCTTCTCGAAATGCAGGAGAAAGGCGAATGATCGGGACGGCTGTTTGGATCTCGCAGGCGCCTTCGACATATCCGTTCTGATCCGGGGGGATGCCCATCGAGCGACAGGTGAGTGGACGATAGGCATAGATCGCGCAGCACCCGTCCTGATTGAGCGCAGGGCAGGGCAAGTCCTTGAACCGCTCGGCCAATCGTTCGGTGAGCTGGTCTGACCAATCATCGACCATCTGGGAGGTCGCGAGTTGAGGGAAGCAGGCTTCGATGGCCGCCACCTGAGTCCGAGCCTTCTGTTGGATGGACCGGCGTTGTGCGTCAGGAAGCTGGGCAAGCCCTTCTTGAAGATGTCGCTGATCGAGAATCGTGACGGGAAATGTGCCGATGCAGCAATGGCAGCAGCCCTGACGGCAAGGCAGCTGATCTAAAAGGGCTGCCGTAGCTCGTTCGAACCAGTGCGAGGTTTTTTCTGGAAGCGAAGAGAGGGTGGATGTCGGTGCCGGTCGGTTCGACACAACGGGTTATTCTTCCTGTGGAGCCATATCGACGATGAGGTCGCCCTTGGGGGAGTAAAAGCCCTGGTCGTCAATCTGGACGATGCCGTTGCACTGTTCCTGGTAGAACTCGAGGATCCAGCCGTTGAAGTCGTAGCCCTCGTCGGTCATGTCGTCTTTTGAAAAACGGGTGGTGAGAATAAATTGCGCGCGATTGACGAATTCAAGGGCGAGTTGGGCTTCAATGTCTTCATAGGCCGTGAGCAGATCCCGGAACTGCGTTTGTTCCTGCCCGAACACGTCCTGATAGGTACCGCGATCACGTACGCAAAATAATTGAATCGGCTTCCGGTCGCGGTGATAGCCCAGGGAAATTTGCACCCAGGCCCACTCATCGAGAGCCGCGTCATCAATGTTGGTCGGGACAATGGGCGTCTGCCCGCGGGCTTTCAAAAAATCGATCAAGAGCCGGAGCGGCGGCGAATTCTCTTTCTGGCAGAATACGCGAGAATATACATAGTTTTCAGCCTGTTCGGACGAGTCCGCTTGCGCAGATGCGGGAAGAATTGGAAGTTCCCTGCCCATGATGATCCTTTCACTGGAGCCCGTGTTCTTAAGGTGTCCGGCACCTTCGGCCTGAGACGCTTTGCTACTTTACGCTGGGGTCTCAGGCAACTGCAAGAGGGCACTGTAGGCATTTCCCCACGCCTGGCCTGTGTTTTTCTCGTTGACAGCCTGGGGACTCTTGGCTACACTCTCGCGGGTTTTCATGGTGGGAGTGTTGTTGAAGGGCCTTTCGCCAAACGATTCTCAATTCAGCGTGTTTCAAGAGAGGCGAGTCAACATTCGATTTGTGGTTTTCTTCTTCTCACTTTCTAAGGAGGTTCCCGAATGGCAAAATCAATGACGAAGTCGCAGATCGCCGACTACATGGCTCAAAAGGCCGGTATGACCAAGAAGGCCGCTGTCCAGATGATGGACGATTTTGCCGCCTTGGCCTATCGTGAAGCAAAGAACGTTTTCACGGTGCCCGGCATCGGCAAGTTGGTGTTGGCGAACCGCAAAGCCCGGATGGGACGGAACCCACAGACCGGTGAGCCGATCAAGATCCCGGCCAAGCGGGTGGTGAAGTTCCGCGTTGCGAAGGTGGCTAAGGACGCAATTCTCGGAAAGAAGTAATCGAGGGATTTCCGTCCGGCATCGGTGCAGCGCCATGAGTTCTCTGGGGCTTCATCCGCTGCAGGCGACGACATGATAAAGGGCTGGTTCCCCGTCTGGAGAACCAGCCCTTTGTATTTGTGCCGTCCAGAGTTCTTTTTCAAGAATGCGAGGGTGCCAGACCGCTCCCGCCCATGCCGTCATGGCCGACCAGCCTGATCGCGTCGCCATCTTGCACGAGAGAGTCTTCGCTCGCGATGCGCTTATTGATTGTGACCAGCACTTTCTTTTCCCGCAGCAACTGTAATAAATGGCGGAGTTGAAAGCCTTGGCGCTGAATGACCTGCCGAACAGTGAGCGAGGTGGGAATCTCGCAGGCCATGTCTCGCTCGCCGTCGGCTGTTTGTAGTTGCCCGGTCAGGGTAATGGTGACCATCGGTGCCGCTCCTTACGTTCGCTGGGGGTTCAGATGTGATTGTTCGTGGCGGGTAGGCGTTGACTCAGTCGCGCCGCATCCCGATAATAGCGCCATCATGCAATCGTTGGATATCTATAATCCCGGTATGCCGGACCTGCAGTTTGTGCTGTTCGTGTCGGCGCTCTGCACGTCCGATCTGCCGACGTTAAACATCCCCCAGCCTCTGAGAGACGAGCTCTTTGAGCGCTGTTGGGCGCTGGTTCATACAGGGCCGCCACCGGTTTCGAAACGCGAGCGCGTGTTGGACCTTCGCCATGGGAACGATCTCACGCTGGATGCCTGCCTGGAAGCGATCCAATCAATCCTGGGCGATGCCGGGATTACGACAATTACCTGGGATCATCCTCCGAGTCCTCCTTCGAGGGCCAGTACGCCCGAGGCCCAGCCGTTGATCGATCGCCTTCAGCAACTGTACCCTGACGCGCCTGACATTGTCGATCCGGATGGCGGGCATGCAGGTTAGCGCGGCGCCCCTGGAAGGCCTTCTGGTAATCGAGACGAAGCTCTGGTGCGATGCGCGCGGGGCATTCGTGGAGACGTATCATCAGGAGCGCTATCGTGAGGCCGGCATCGGCGCGATCTTCGTCCAGGACAATTTTTCCTGGTCGCAGGCGAATGTGCTGCGAGGTTTGCACTACCAGCTCAGCCGACCTCAAGGGAAACTGGTGATGGTCGTGGAGGGGCGGGTATTCGACGTGGCGGTCGACATTCGGAAGGGATCGCCGACGTTTGGACAATGGCATGGCGTCGAACTGTCGGCCGAAAACGGCCGGCAGCTCTATATTCCTTCAGGCTATGCGCATGGGTTTTGTGTGTTGAGCGAGCGGGCCGGGTTCATGTATCGGTGCACGGACTACTATCATCCATCGGATGAACGGGGTATCCGATGGAATGATCCGCAGCTGGCCATCGACTGGCCGGCCGTGGATCCTCTGGTATCCCAGAAAGATCAAGCCTATAAGACGCTGGCCGAGATGCAGGCCGAGCTTCCGCCGTGGACCGCCGCGCGATAAGCCAGATCAACCGTTGAACCCCACGCGGGAGCTATGTTATACGCCGTACCGTCAATGCAGAGGGCGATCACCACGAACCATCGTACTTTGTCGTCATAGAAGGAGGACTCAATGGGGAAAAGTTTGAAGGGGACCAAGAGCCACGATAATTTGAAGGGCGCATTTGCCGGCGAATCGCAGGCCAATCGGCGCTATCTCTATTTTGCGCGCCGCGCCGACATCGAAGGCTATCCGGATGTGGGTGGCTTGTTCCGCGATACGTCAGAGGCCGAGACCGGCCATGCCTTCGGCCATCTCGATTTCTTGAAGGAAGTCGGCGATCCGGCCACCGGAGTGCCGATCGGTAATACCGAAGCCAACCTCAAGTCGGCGATCGAAGGGGAAACCTACGAATATACCCAGATGTATCCCGGCATGGCCAAGACTGCGCGGGATGAAGGATTCGCCGAACTCGCCGAATGGTTTGAGACGCTGGCCAAAGCCGAGCGCTCGCATGCCAACCGGTTCCAGAAGGGTCTCGATAGCTTGAAGCAAGGCTAATCGGGTACAGGCATTCTGAGGAAGGGTGGGTCGGGCTGAGGTCCGATCCACCCTTCGTCTTTTCCGCCTTGTCTTCCATCCGATCAACAGGAGACAATACCAGCCGTGAAAGGCTTAAGTCTGATTCAGCCGGTCGATCCCGCTCAGCTTGCGAATGATACGTTGCGCATCTATGAGATTTGCGACGGCTGCCGCCGCTGCTTCAATTTGTGCCCGTCCTTTAACACGCTCCTCGACGGGATTGACCGGCATGACGGCCATGTTGAGAAGGTGATGTCGGCCGAACATCAGCGGGTGGTGGATGAGTGTTACTACTGCAAGCTTTGTTATAACCATTGTCCCTACACGCCGCCGCATCAGTATGCGTTGGATTTCCCGAAGCTCATGGTGCTGTGGAAGCAGCGGTATGCCGCCGAACGGGGCGTGCGCTGGCGGGATTGGCTGCTGATCCAGACGGATCTCATCGGACGGCTCTCGACGATCTCAGCCCGGTTCTCCAATTGGGCATTGAGCCTTGGGGTTGTGCGCCGGCTGATGGAAATGACGGTAGGAGTTCATCGCGACCGAAAGATCATGCATTTCTCCACGGAGACGTTCTCACGATGGTTTCAGCGCCGTCCGATACCGGCGCCGTCGAAGACGCCGCAGAAGAAAGTGGCGCTGTTTGCCAGCTGTTTGGTGAACTATCAAGCGTCCGATGTCGGGAAGGCCACGGTGCAGGTCTTGGAAAAGAACGGCGTTCAGGTGGTGGTGCCGGAGCAACAATGTTGCGGGATGCCCTCGTTCGATATCGGGGACACCGCCGCGATGCAGAAAGCCGCTCAGGCGAATCTCCGGTCGCTGCTACCCTGGGTCGAACAGGGGTACAATGTCGTGGTGCCGGTACCGAGTTGCAGCTTGATGTTGAAACGCGAGTATCCAGAGTTGCTTGGCGGCGAAGAGCCGAAGAAGGTTAGTGCGCGGACGTTCGATGTCTGCGAGTACCTCATGAAACTCAAGCGGGAAGGCGCGCTTGCCATGGATTTCGTCAGCAACCCAGGCCGGGTGGCCTATCAGATTCCTTGCCATCTCCGCGATCAGAATATTGGCTTTAAATCAAAAGAGCTGATGGAATGTGCCGGCGCGCAGGTCGAGGTGATTGAGAAATGCTCCGGCCACGACGGATCCTGGTCGGCGAAAACGGAATTCTTCCCGCTTTCAATGACCATTGCCAAGAAGGCGGTGCGCGCCATCGAGCAGGCTCCGGCCGACCTTGTGGCGTCGGACTGTCCGTTAGCCGGGCTGCAATTGGATCAAGCCGGAGCGACGGGGCATGTGGGCGGGAACGCGACCAAGCACCCGATCCAGATTGTCCGCGATGCCTACGGGCTGCCGTCATGAATGCGTTGCTGCCCAACGATATCATCCCCTATGCCGACTATGAGCGGCAACGCGAGGGATATCGTGCCCGCATCATCGAATTGAAGAAGCGGCGGCGGATTTCCGTGGGCCCGCTGATTACGCTGGTGTTTGAAAATCGGGAGACTCTGCTGTTTCAGATCCAGGAGATGGTCCGCGTCGAGCAAATCTTTGATCCGGCCAAGGTGCAGGAAGAACTCGATGTTTACAATGCCTTGCTCCCGGGGCCGGGCGAGTTGAGTGCGACGTTGTTGATCGAGATTACCGATGAAGCCAGGATGAAAGAATGGCTCGATACCTTCATGGGGTTGGATCATGGGCGGAAGGTGGCGATGACCATCGGCGGGGAGCGTCTCTACGCGGAGTTCGAAGGCGGCCATAGCCATGAAACGAAGATCAGCGCCGTGCATTTCGTGCGATTTCAGGTGACGTCATCGGGAAAGGACTTGTTGGCCGATTTGCGTGTGCCGGTGACGCTGTCCGTGCATCATAGCGGCTATCAAGCGGATGTGCCGGTTCCCGGGAGCATGCGGGAAGAATGGCTGAAGGATTTGGAGGCGTGATGCCATCTGTCTTACTGACCAAACGAATCGAGTTTGCTGCGGCACATCGCTACATTAAGCCGGAGTGGGATGAAGCGAAGAATCGCGCCGTCTTCGGTCCCTGCTATAACCCGCCCGCGCACGGACACAATTACATGCTGGAAGTCACCGTTTCCGGCGAGGTGGACCCCAAGACCGGTATGGTCATTAACCTGTTTGACCTGAAGCAGGTGCTGCTCGCGGTGATCGAAGAATTCGATCATATGAACTTTAACCTCGACCTGCCCTATTTCCGCGACCGAATTCCGACGTCGGAGAACATCGCACGCGTCCTCTGGACCAAGCTGGCCGCGCAATCGGATATCGGCACGTTGGATACTATTCGTCTCTACGAAGACGAGGATCTCTATGCGGAAATCACGGCGGCCGGCGGGCTCGATGTGGCGAGTGTCACCCGGCGCTACTCCTTCACGGCGCTCCTCGACGGCCGCCAGGGTCATACATGGGACTGCTTCGTGGCGGTGCAGGGGCTCATCGATCCGGTCACAGGCATGGTCACGGATATCGGAGCATTGGATCGTCTGGTTCAGGAACGGGTTGTGCGGACGCTCGATCACCAGGATCTCCGGAATGTCCTGGATGCGCCATCGATCACCGGGGCGCACCTGGCCGAGTTTATCTGGAATAGTCTGGTCTCCCGTCTCTCGTCCGGGACTTTGCAGAATCTTCATGTCGTGCAATCGCGCGATCTCTCTTTTGATTATCACGGGTAGATGCATATGAAAGGTCAATTGCTGTGGATGGTCCTGCTTGCCGGGGCGTGCGGATTGAGCCTCTCCGCATGGGCCGGGCAGGATGAAGAGGCGATTCACCGCACGATTACCCAAGCCGTCGCCGGGACTGCAACCTTTTCAGAGACACGGGACAAGCAGGCGGTGCTGGCGTTGTATACGGACGATTATATGGGGAGCCAGGATGGTCAGGCGGAGACCAAAGCGGCCATCGAACGATGGTTGAGCGACTACGAGTCTGAACTGAAACAGGGAAATCGATTGCGGTTCATCGGGGCGGTATCGAATCTCAAGACAGGCATTGACGGGGCGACTGCCTGGGCTATCTACGACTATGTGTTTCAAGCCGTCAGAGACGGTGAATTCGAGGGTCAAGACGCCGGCATTTGCACCAGCCTACTGCGGAAGGAGCATTCAGCTTGGCGCATTTTCCATGATCACTGTTCGAAATCGAAGGCGGCGAAGTAGCAGATCTAAGGATGCATGGTTGCAATAAGAGATTGAAAATTCGTGGGCGTTCTCTCTGATCACTCGTTTGATTTCAGGATCTCCTGGACCTTCTCGATCAGGGTGCTAGGCAGAAAGGGTTTCTGGAGAAAGGGAGTGTCCTCATGAATCCCGCTGGCCTCCAGCGTCTCCCCCGCGTAACCTGACATGTAGAGAATCCTGGCCTCCGGTTGCATCACCTTCACTCCTTTTACCAGAACCGTGCTTTTCATGCGGGGCATGATCACATCCGTCACCAGTAGATGGCAGGGGCCTTTGTGCAGTTGGAGTTGCTGCAGGGCTTGAGTTCCGTCGCCGGCGACCAGCACATGGTAACCCTGGTCTTGGAGAACTGTGGCCATCAGTGTGCGAATGCTGTCGTCGTCCTCGACGAGGAGAATGGTTTCCCGTGCCGCTACCGGCGTCATGGCTGTATG
>CAZXNN010000146.1:0-7706 GCA_964641915.1 uncultured Nitrospira sp.
TGTTTCGCGTTGTCGGCGTTCTGCTTCACCGTGGAGGTCATCTCCTCCATCGAGGCACTGGTTTCTTCCAGCGACGAGGCCTGTTCACTCGTGCGCTGCGAGAGATCCTCGTTCCCCTTGGTGATCTGCTCGGCGCCGGCCGTGACGTTTTCGGCAGCTTCCCGAACCGTGGTCAAGGCGGTCCCGAGCGTCGTGATGGCGCCATTCAGACTGGTCTTCATCTGATCGAATTCGCCTTCGTAGGTCCCGGTCATCAGTTTGGTCAGGTCGTTGGCAGCCATGGCCGTCAGGACCATCTGGGCTTCGTGCAACGGCGACACCACTGCGTCGAGCATTTTGTTGATCCCCAACGCTAGGTTCTTGAAGAAGCCGTCGAACTCTTCGGCCTTCATTCGTTGGGAGAGCTCTCCAGCCGCCGCCGCGTTGATCAGCTTGTCGACTTCGTCTTGGGCCTTCTTTTGCGCGGTGATGTCCGCCCATTCGAGCGTATTGCCAAGGTATTCTCCGGAATCGGACACAATGGCACTGACCGTCAAGGCGAGGGTCAGCGGACCCAGTTTAATATCCGCGCGGTGGGGCAGATTCTTCGGATCGCCCAACAACCGCCGCTGCATGTCAGGAGTCTTGTGGAAGCTATCGATACAAGTTCCGACAATCTTTGCGGTGTTGAATGACGGCAGCACCTTTCGGATTTCGTTTTCCAGTGCCTGGAGCTTGCTCAGCGCCGCCTTGTTGATGTAGGTGATCGTTAAATTCCGGTCACACATCAGGACGTTGCTGGTGGAATTATCGAGTGAATTCTTCAGCGTGGCCATATCCCGTTCGGCCTTCCGCTTCGCGGTGACATCGGACCATTCGAGCGAGTTGCCGAGATATTCGCCCTTGTCAGAAATAATCGCGCCGACATTGAGTTCGAGCAAGAGCGGCCCCAGCTGAATGTCAGCCTTATGCGGCAGACTCTTCGGGTTCTCAAGCAGGCGGCGCTGCATGTCCGGCGCCTTGTGGAACGTATCGATGCAGGTCCCGACGATCTTGTCGGCATTGAAGGCCGGCAATACCTTGCGGATTTCCAGCTCCAGAGTCTTCAATTTGTCCTGCGCGGCCTTATTAATGTAGGTGATGACGAAATTCCGATCGCACATGAGGACGTTGGTCATCGAATTATCCATGGCGGATTTCACGAGGGCTTTCTTCTTTTCCTCCGTCACATCCGACGCGAACTTGACGACTTTGTAGGGCCTCCCGTTCGGATCCATGATGGGGTTGTAGGAAGCCTGAATCCAGACCTCCTTGCCGCCTTTGCCGAGGCGCTTGTACACGCCGGCGTCGAAGTCCCCGCGGTTGAGCTTGGCCCAGAAGGCTTGATACTCGGGGCTGGCAGCATAGGCCGGGTCGGCGAACATCCGGTGGTGCTTGCCTTGGATCTCATCGAGACTGTAGCCGAGACAATTGAGGAAATTGTCGTTGGCCGTGATGATGGTGCCGTCCAGGTTGAACTCGATGACCGCTTGCACTCGGTTGATCGCGTCGACTTGCGCGGCGAGATCTTTGACATCAAGCTTGGCGGGTTTGGCTTTCGGGGACTTCTTGCTCGTGGCCATCTTCATTCCTCCTTGTTGGATTGACGCCGGACGCGGTTCCGCTTCGCGGGCGCCCTCCAGCATGATCTGTGCGATTGTGTTCAGTGCATCGGTCCAGGCCTGTTTGACCTCGGGAGTCCAGGCGGCTCCGGCCATCTCTCCCATTACTCCCAGTAACGTCTCTGCGACTGCGCCGTAATGTGCCGGCTGCGTCCCGTAGGCGACGTGCCGGGCGCCGAGCTGCTTGAGCGCCGGCGTCAGTGTCTCAGGCCGCCGGAGGTTTTGCATCACCAGCACGAGCGAGCCGAGCAGCTTCTTTTTTTGCTCAGGCATGGTCGTGCGGGCGAACATCGGCTTGACGGCCGGATATTTCTCGAACAACCGCTCATAGAAGCGGCTGACCAGGGTGTCAGCCTGGGGTTTCAGTAGCTCAAAGCTGGATTCCAGTAACGCGACGTTCAAGCCCATGGTGTGTCGTCCTTCCTTATCGCTATGATCTCTATGCCGCGGCTGCGGTCGTGTCCTGCAGATCGTCGTCCGAAAGCAGGCGGTCCATATCCAGGAGCGCAATCAGCTTGTCGCCGGACTTGCCGATGCCGTTCAGAAAGCTCACATCGACTTTGGCGCCGAATTGCGGGGCCGGCTGAATCTCCTTCTTGTCGATGTTCAAGACATCGGACACGGCATCGACCACCAGGCCCATGATCTTCTCGCGCACGACCACGACCACGATCACGGTAAACATGGTGTAGTCGATCGTGTTCATGCCGAACTTGGTCCGGAGTTCCACGATCGGTACGATCGTGCCGCGCAGGTTCAACACGCCCTTGATGTGCGCCGGGGTGTTGGGAATCTTGGTGACGGCGGTATAGCCTTTGATCTCCTGGACCCGGAGAATATCGACGCCGTAGAGTTCCTCGCCGAGCTGGAAGGTCAGAAACTGACTTCCGTCGGTCGTCAGGCCGATCTGCTGGTTGATTTCTTTCGCGGCTGTTTCGAGCGCTGCTGCCATGTTGTCCTCCCCGTTATACGTCTATCGTCTTGCGTCAATCGTGTCTTCCGTTGATCCGCCGATTCGTCAAGGATTCTTAACCCCTCACGCCTCTTTATGCCGCGACCGGCACGTCGCGGCGGGCGATGTCGAGCAGCCCGCGCACGTCGAGAATGAATCCGACCGTCCCGTCCCCGAGAATCGTGGCTCCGGCGACCCCTTCCACTTTCCGGAAGTTCTGCTCCATGCTCTTGATGACGACCTGTTGTTGACCCAGAATCTCGTCCACCATGACGGCGACCCGCTCGCCCTCCGTCTCAAGAATCAAGAGAATGGCTTTTGTCGGGTCCGTAATTTCCGGCTTCAAAGTGAAGACTTCATAGAGCCGCATCACCGGGAGATAGGCCCCGTGCACATTGACCAGCTCTCCTTTGCCCACAACTGTCTTGAGGCAGTCCGCTTTGGGCTGAATCGATTGGAGAATCGATAGCAGCGGGACGATGTAGGTGTCCGATCCCACTCGGACCGTCATGCCTTCAATGATGGCCAGGGTCAGCGGGAGCTTGAGGGTAAACGTCGTGCCCTTTCCCGTCACGGTCTTGATGCTCACTGTCCCGCCAAGCCCTTCGATATTTCTTTTGACCACATCCATGCCGACGCCACGTCCGGAGACGTCCGTCACCTTTTCGGCGGTTGAAAAACCGGGCCGGAAGATCAAGCCCCAAATCTGGTCGTCCGAAAGCTTATCGGTCTCTGCAATCAATCCCTGTTTGATGGCTTTGGCGAGGATCCGGTCGCGATTCAATCCTCGGCCATCGTCTACAACCGTGATACAGATGCTGCCTCCCTCATGGAAGGCGCTGAGGTGAATCGTGCCTTGCTCGGGTTTGCCGGCCGCCAGGCGTTCATCCGGCGGCTCCAATCCGTGGTCCGCTGAGTTGCGCACCAGGTGGGTGAGCGGATCGCCGATGGATTCGATGACGGTTTTATCGAGTTCCGTTTCTTCCCCGGAGAGCAGCAGCTGGATCTTCTTGCCGGCTTTCCCGGAGAGGTCGCGGACGAGTCGGGGAAAGCGGCTGAACGCGTTACCGATGGGGAGCATGCGGATCCCCATCACACGCTCCTGGATTTCCCGGGTGTTGCGTTCGAGCTGGGCGATCCGCTCAAGGAGGACCGCAAGCTGGCCCATCTCAAACCGGGAACCCAAATCGCTCAACATGGATTGCGTGATGACGAGTTCGCCGACCAGGTTGATCAGCTTGTCGATTTTGGCCGTATCTACCCGGATCGAGGCGGTGTCGGCGGCTTTCTTGGGCACCGCGCTCTCTTGCTGTTTTTGAAGGGCCTGGGAAATCTGCTGCGGAGTGGCCGCATGTTGCTCGACCAGGATTTCTCCGACACGTTTCTGCTGTGCCAGGGCCTTGTCCAAGGTCTCACGGGACACCACACCGGTTTCAACGAGAATCTCTCCCAGCGGCTTGGGCTCTCCTGGCTCACAGGTTGAGGCTGAGGTTGAGATTGAGGCGGACTGTTCCTCAACCTGAACCTGAACCTTACCCTCAACCTTCTCAATCGTGAGCACGCTGTCCTCGCGGACAAAATCAAAGACGGCTTCAATGACGGAGGGCTGCTTGAGGGTGCACAATTCGCAGGTCCATGAGAAGTAGCAGACTTCCGGATCGAGTGCGGAGAAAGCCGGCAAGCGGCTCATGTCGAGCGAACGGGATTCGATCGTGCCGAGTTCCTCCAGTTCGCCGATGATTCTCAAGGGATCGAGACCACGTTGAAAGAGCCAGCCCGGCGGAGTCCAGGTAATGCGATACCGCTGTTGCGCGGGGCCCGACGAGGAATCTGGGTCGGTGGTGGCGCCTGGAGATGCCTGCTTTGAGGCCTTCGGCGATTCTCCGGCGGCGGCGGCCAGTTCGCTTTCAAGTTGCGCAATGGTTGCGGCGTCGGGAGCGGCTTCTCCGTGCGCGGCATCGATCAATACTTTCAGGCAGTCGGTGGAACGGAGCAAGATATCGGCAATCGCCGGTGTGACGGAGAGATGCCCATTCCGCAGTTGATCGAGCAGGGTTTCCATCTTATGGGTAAATTGTCCGACCGCGGTGAACCCGAACATGCCGCTGTTCCCTTTGATGGAATGAGCCGCGCGAAAGATGCGGTTCAACAGGTCGAGGTCTTCCGGGTGCTGCTCAAGCTGGAGCAGGCCGTCTTCAATCGTCGAGAGATGCTCGGCCGATTCTTCGAAAAACGATTCTTGAAATTGCGAAAGATCAGTGCTCATAAATCGCCTTTAGCTTTCAGCTTTCAGCAATCAGCCGGATCGGATGTTCTCTTAGCTGACCGCTGATGGCTTCTATGCCGGTAATACTTTTTGAATGACTTTCAACATCTGCTCCGGGTTGAACGGCTTCACGATCCATCCGGTCGCGCCGGCCGCCTGTCCCGCCTTCTTCTTGTCGTCCGCCGATTCGGTCGTGAGCATGAGGATCGGTGTGAACTTGAAGGCGGCCATCTTGCGGATCTCGGTGATCAGGGTAATGCCGTCCATCTCCGGCATGTTGAGGTCCGTGACGACCAATGCCGGTCTCGCTCCGCCGTTCAGCTTGCCGACGGCTTCTTTGCCGTTCCCCGCTTCCACGACCTCGTAGCCGGCGCTGGTCAGGGTGTAGGCGACCATCTGGCGCATGGTCGAAGAATCATCGACTACCAATACTGTCTTTCCCATCGCATCCTCCGATTCTCGTGGTTCGCACTCTGTCTGTCCGCTGCTGGTATCCCCTGCGCTAAAACAGCACGATATCTTCCGTCGGTGCTTCGGCCGTCGCCGTATGGCTGCCTTTGCCGGCGCTCGAATGGATCAGCCGCTCATCCTGCATGGTGTAGCGTCTCTGTAAGTCCTGAATGAAACGGTCGGTTCCATCGAACGAGGCAGGCTTATTCCCGGCTTGGACGGCGGTGAGATCCAACGTTAAGGCTTCCAATGGCTCCATGACATGCTCGATCTGTTGGCGGACGCTGTCCTGAAACTGGAGGGACATGATGATGGAGGCAATGTCCTGTCCAATCCGCTCCGCGTTCACCTGCGTCTCTCCGACATTGGATCGCAGGGCCTCGTTCTTGTCCGAGAGGGATTTAGTCATGCTATCGAGCTTCTCTTTGGATTCCAGTGTCTTGGTGAGATCGACGGAGGCCAGGGCCTGGATCTCGGTCATGGCTTGCTGGCTTTGCGTTTGAACATCGGCGACCATTTTCCTGATCCCGATGGCTGCCTGGCTTGATCGGTTGGCCAGTTTGGTCACCTCATCGGCGACGACGGCGAATCCCCGGCCATGTTCTCCCGCGCGGGCCGCTTCGATCGCCGCATTCAGCGCCAGCAAGCGGGTTTGATCGGCGATAAACGTGATCTCTCCCAACATGCCGCTGATCGACTTCGTGCTGTTATCCATCTTGTCCATGGTCGTGGAGACACTCATGGCGATGGTGGCCGATTGCATCACGTCGTTGACGAACAGGGTGAACATCTTCGACATCTGGGCCACCAGATCCCCTTCGTTCACATCGCCATTGGTGAAGAGTGCGGCTGACTCGGCGGCCTGCTGCTTAGCTCTGCCGGCGATGTCCTGAAACCGCTGACCCAGCTGCATGATGGCCTGTTCCGTTTGTGCGATCACGCTCCGGAGTTGACCGGTAAGGATCGGCACTAGCGGCGTCAGCGTCGCGCAGATGGCCGATTCTGGCGGCGCCTGATCAGTCAGGCGCGCCGCCTCCTGTCTCGCGGCATCACCGGCGATCTGTTTGACGCGACAGGCCCACCAGGCTCCGGCCACGCCACAGGCGGTACCGGCTAAAAAGGTCGCTCCTTCAATCCACATAGGCGATCTTGCATCCCTTCGGCGGAACCCAGCCTAAACAGGCTAATTGTCCGGCGACACGCTTGGGAACGTTCATGAGTTCCATCGGCCCGGCATCGCAGGCGGCAATCAGGGTCTGAAGGGCTGAGATGTCCAGCGTGCCGGCTCGAGCGAGGTCAATGGCTATTCCTTGCCCAAGGTCGAGGGCCGCTTGGAGCTGGCTCTTGAACTCGGCTATTTCAAAAATGGTGATATCCCCGGTCGGGACGCAGCGCGCTGGGTCTGTCACGAGATCTCCATTCGCTTTCTGGTTAGGGCGAACCCTATCAGTTAGGACGATTGCTTTATTCCCTATCGGTGTCGTTGTTCCGGACTTTAGCCCCGTGAGGAAATTCCTGAGCCTATTCTCAGGTGAGATGCTCCTATCTTGTTCAATTGGTCGATGGCGCGACTGGGATCGGCAGTGTGTCCGCTTGTCCGATCGTGTCGTCTGCCTGAGCATGCAATGCATTGTCCTGCTGTTCCGGCCGCACCGGCGCATGTTCGAGGATGACGACTTCAACGCGGCGGTTCTTGGCCCGCTGGTCGGGCGTGAGATTTTCGACCAGCGGACGGGAGTCGGCGTAGCCAAGTGCCGCCAGGTGCTCTGCCGGCACCGAGTAGAGTTCCGAGAGGACGCGGACGACGATCACGGCGCGGGTCGCGGACAATTCCCAGTTCGACGGAAACAGTGCGGTGTGAATCGGGACATTGTCCGTATGGCCCTCGACGCGCACGTGCCGGTTCAGCTCGATCATGGCTTGGGACAATCCCTGCAGAAATGGCAGGGCTTCGGGGCGAACCGATGCTTCTCCGCTATTAAACAGGACTTGATCCGGAATGGTGATGACAATATCCCCGTTCAGCTTCTCCTGCAGTTGCATGAAGTCGAATTGGGAGTTGGCCTTCATGTTTTTGACCAGCTCGCGCATCTTTCTGATCGCGACTTCTTTGTTGCCTGGGAGGTTTTGCGTCATCAATGTGGGCCGCTGTTGTCCGAGGGTAAACGCCATGGATGAGGCCGGGGGCGTCGAAATGGGATGCAAGGCGGCCTTGATCGAATCGCTGACGGTGCGGTACTTTCCTTCATTGACGGATGACACCGAGTACATCACGACGAAAAAGGCGAACAGCAACGTGATGAAGTCGGCGTACGATACCAGCCAGCGTTCATGGTTCTCGTGTTCTTCGTGTTTGTGCTTGGCCATTTAAATCCCTGAAGGGTGAAGCGTGAAACGT
>CAZXNN010000147.1:0-7664 GCA_964641915.1 uncultured Nitrospira sp.
TCCCGGTGGTATCACAATCCATCACCAGGCCGATGGTGCCGGTTGGCGCAATCACCGTCACCTGTGCATTGCGATAACCATAGGCCGTTCCGAGTTCCAAGGCCCGATCCCAGGCCCGGCGGGCGGCGATGAGCAGATCCGGCGGGCAATGCTCCGGCTGAATGCCCATCGGAATGATCGACAACCCCTCATATTCATCCGCCGCGGTATTATAGGCCGCCCTCCGGTGATTGCGGATAACGCGCAGCATTTGGTCGCGATTTTTCGTATATCCCGGGAATGGCCAAAGTTCCGCGGCCATTTCCGCCGAGGTGCTATACGACTCTCCGGTCATGATCGACGTAATCGCTCCGCAGATTGCCAAGGCCTTGGGAGAGTCATATGGAATCCCTTGGCGCATTAACACCGTTCCGAGATTGGCATAGCCCAACCCCAGCGTACGGAACTGATAGCTTCGCTCCGCAATCGATTTACTCGGGAACGAGGCCATCAATACGCTGATCTCCAGCACGATCGTCCAGAGACGCACGGCATGCCGGAAATTCTCGAGTTCAAACTGTCCGTCCGCCGAATAAAACAACGCCAGATTGAGCGAGGCCAGGTTGCAGGCCGTATCGTCCAGAAACATGTATTCGGAACAGGGATTGGAGGCGTTGATCCGACCATCCTCCGGACAGGTATGCCACTCATTGATCGTCGTGTCGTACTGCGTGCCAGGATCGGCACAGATCCACGCCGCCCAGGCAATCCGATCCCAAAGATCGCTGGCCTTAATGGTCTTGCAGACCTTGCCGTCGATCCGGCGTTTCAACTGCCAATCGCTGTCGTTCTCAAGTGCTTTGAAAAACTCATTCGGGATTCTGACGCTGTTATTGGAGTTCTGCCCGGAGACCGTCTGATAAGCTCTCCCATCCCAATTCGTGTCGTACTCATGAAACACAAAATGGGTAAACCCCTGTTGAGCATAGGCATACATGCGATGCACATAGGCTTCCGGCACCATATCCCGGCGAGCCGCGGCCAGCGCTTCCCGTAAGACAGGATTTTTCTTTGGATCGATCTCTGCCTTCGTCTGGCCCATACTATCGACGACGTGGCAGGCCTTCAACACCGCATTCAACCGCTGCGCGCAGACCTTTGATCCTGTGACCATCGCGGCCACTTTCTGCTCTTCGATGACTTTCCAATCGATGAACTCTTCGATGTCGGGATGATCGAGGTCCAGACACACCATCTTGGCCGCACGCCTGGTGGTGCCGCCGGACTTGATGGCACCGGCCGCACGATCTCCGATCTTGAGGAAGGACATCAGGCCGGATGACCGACCGCCGCCGGATAAGCCTTCACCGTCTCCCCGCAAACGGGAAAAGTTGGTTCCGGTTCCTGATCCATACTTAAACAGCCTGGCTTCCCGCACCCACAAATCCATGATCCCGTTTTCGTTGACGAGGTCATCATCGACGGACTGGATAAAACAGGCATGCGGCTGGGGATGTTCAAAGGCGTTGGTCGACTTCACCACATCACGGCTCTTGGGATCGACGTAATAGTGTCCCTGTGCCGGACCTGAAAGCCCATAGGCGTAATGCAACCCGGTATTGAACCATTGTGGTGAATTGGGCGCGGCCATCTGTCTGGCCAACATATAGCCGACCTCGTCCTGAAAGGCCTCGCTATCCTCCGGCGTCTTAAAGTAGCCGTACTCTTTGCCCCAATGCGTCCAACAACCAGCAAGCCGCTCGAAGACCTGGCGGGCATCACGCTCACTACCCAATACCGGCTTTCCATCGGCACCCACCAGAGGATTGCCCGCTGCATCCTTCTGAGGCACACCCGCTTTCCGAAAGTACTTCTGGGCAAGAATATCAATGGCCAATTGAGACCACTGTTCCGGTACATCAATGTTCTCAAGTTTGAACACCGTGGATCCGTCTGGATTACGAATCTCCGACGACCGCTTGACGAACGTGAGACCCTCGTAGGGGCCCTGGCCGCGACGGGTAAATCTCCGCTCAATTCTCACAATAGTCCTCCTTCAAGAGGGTTCTGTAGCTGTGTACGTAATGGGGGCATAATTGAAGATCTTTTCTCTGATACGGGACAACCGTGATGTGAGGTACCCATCGCGGATGGACTACATATAGCTATTCAGAGTTTTTGTCAACACCAAGTATAGTGGTCATGGGGGGATACGGGTGGAAAACATGGGGACAGCCAATGTGCGTGTCTGATCGCTAGCTTGCAGAGAGTTTGAGATACTTATCCACAGAAACAGCGTTCCAAAATGGCAGGAAATTGATCGGCGGGAACAGTCTAAAAAGCCAATCGTCCAATTTTAATGGTCGCCTCCTCAACTCCTTCGATAGGAATGAAGTAACCAGCCACGCCGATCACAACAATCTTCGTACCTACCGCCTGCGTGACATAGCGACTCGCTATCCCCCAGTTCTGCCGCTTCGTATGGGGGCGAACCACCTCCTGGAGAATCTTCTTGCTCTGGCTCTGGAAGACCTGCCGGATAAATTGCTGCTCGCGGCTGGGAGCACTACGATCCATTCGATCAATCGCCTTTCCCAATTCCCTCTCCACAAACTGCAGATAGTCGTCCATCGTTGGATTGGACAAGGCCAGTCCCACCGCCACACCCAACACCAACACAATGATTACGAGACGACGAAGACTCATACCACCCCCAATGCGATCAACTGGTCGTCCACAGGACCGGAATCCGGAAGTTTGACAAACCGAAATCGGCTGATTAGCCTAGCCCCGCACCACCGCTCCTATCGCGATCGAGCGGCCACATCTCACAGGAGGATCTCATGTTTGTTTGGAGTAAACGCCTGGTTGCCGCGCTGTTGGGAAGCTTCATGCTGTTGCTCATGGTCTTCCTTCTTCAAGGATCACCGGATAGCGGAAGCGGTCTGAAGATACACACCACCCGATGGATGGCCCTCAATTACGCCGGCCTCATGATCTGGGTCTTTGTCTGGATGATCGACCAGGCCCGCGTCCGCGGAAAGAATGTCTGGCTCTGGCTCGTGCCGTTTCTCTTTGCCCCACTCGCAACCCTCATGCTGTTCGTGTTGTTTCTCCAGCGCAAGCTGTCATCTTAGCGGGTGCCCGCCGGCTGAACCGATACGACGGCTGGAACAACCGGCCCACCACGACTGGCCGGGCCAAAGGAAATCCGTTCACGTACGCGCCAGACCGCCCAGAGACCAGGCAGCGCCACCACAAACGTCAGGAGAAAAAATTGGCCCCACCCGACCGCCGCAACGACATCGGCGGAAGGGCGACCGGCAAAGACACGACCCAGGGCTTCGAGCGAGGACAGCAACGCAAACTGCGTGGCCGTATACCGCGGATCGCAGAGCGACATCACCAGCGCCACAAACGCGGCCGTGCCCATCCCCCCGGTGATATTTTCAACCATGACGACGGCCGCAAGCAGCGCCGCGCTTTTCCCCGCCCAGGCCAGCACCACAAATCCGAGATTCGACACAGCCTGCAGCAGGCCAAAGAGCAAAAGCGACTGCACAAGCCCCATCCGTGCCATTAAGAGGCCACCGAACAGCGCTCCCAGCAGCGTCGCCAGAATTCCGATGCCTTTCACATACCCGACCTCCCCGGCGGTGAAACCGACCCCGCCGATGAGAAACGCAGTTTGGAGTGAAGAGGCAAAGGCATCGCCAAGCTTATAGAGCACAATCACCGCCAGAAATCCGACCGCATGGGGACGCCTAAAGAACTCAGCAAGCGGCGCACCGATTGCTTCGCCCATCGTCTTCGGAGCATCGGCCACGCGGCCCGGCTCGGGGCTTAGGAAGATAATGATAGTACCCATCACCATAAGCGCGGCCAACAGGAGATAGGTCGTTTGCCACCCCACCAGATCCGCAATCACCAGCGCCCCAGCCCCGGCTACTAACAATGCGATCCGGTAGCCATTCACCCATACAGCTGCGCCGAATCCCCGCTCCTGGTATTCCAACGTCTCGGTCCGGTAGGCGTCGAAGACAATGTCGAGCGAGGCCGCGAGAAAGGCCACGAGCAGGGCAAAGACCGCGAGCAGCTCCGGATGATGCCGCGGACTCGTCACCGCCATCAGGACCACGCCGATTGCGACACAGAACTGCGTCAGCACCATCCAGCCGCGCCGGCGCCCCAGCCAGGGAGGAACCCACCGATCGATCACCGGCGCCCAGAGAAACTTGAGCGTATAGGGCAATCCCACCAGCGTGAAAATGCCGATGGTTTTCAGATCCACCCCTTCGACCGTGAGCCAGGCTTGCAGCGTCCCTGCCGTGAGCGCCAGTGGAAGCCCCGACAGAAACCCAAGGGGAAACATGACCGCCAAACGGCGATTCAGCAAGGCCAGGGGTAGGAGGCTAGAAAGATTCATTCGACAAGTCACTCATTGATTACGCCCAAGATGCAGATTACGCCTGCCGAAGAACAAGAAAGCAGAATATCATTTAACAGGAACTCTTCCGCAGCAGAATCTCGAATCCCACGCAGACTCGCAAGAGGAACAAGCCTGGATCCGTTCGAACAACACGTTGAAATGAATCACGCTAACAGGGTTGGCCGTTGAACGCACAGGGTTTGTACCGCAAGATATCGAAGTCAATGTGTTCCTGATATACGCGCTCGTTCCCGTTCACTCCGTCTTGCTCGGGATCATTCCACATCGTGTGATCCCACCAATAGAAGAGCGGGTACTCATCCGTTTTATAGAGCGGATTGCCGTAGTTGCTCCGTGCATACTCCTGCACGGACCGGCCCGTCACATAGTCCACCTGACCGTCGCCTTTTAAGGAATACAGCATCAGAAATAGACGGGCTTCATGGTCGTAGAGCTCGTCGAGCCGCGTGGTCAGTTCCGGTTCAACCGGCAAGACTCCGTGGGACGCAGTGCGGGCAGGCACGATCAAAAGGGAGGCGATCAGCAGTGTGAGCATCCAGGTCGCTCGTGATACCATCTCGGCACCCCCCCCCCCGGCAAGTCCGCACACTGTATCGATCTAAGAAATCCGTGTCAATTCGATGCCGTACAACATCCCACCTTGCCCCTCTTGCGACCCCTCCCCTATAATACCGCGGATGATCACGAATGCTGCACAACCACGCGCCTCGCTCCATACGCTAGGCTGCCGTCTGAATCAGGCGGAAACAGCCGTGCTTGGTGAACGATTGCGGCAAGACGGCTATCGCCTGGTCGCATTCGGTGAACCAACCGACCTGCTGGTCTTGAACACCTGCTCCGTCACCGAGGATGCGGAGCGCACCTCCCGTTATCTCATTCGCAAAACACTCAAGCATTCACCTAAGGCTTTTATTGCCGTCACCGGTTGCTATGCGCAGACAGGCCCCGAAGGGTTGAAGAAACAGGCCGGCATCGACCTGATCGTCGGGAATCGATACAAGCTCGACCTTGCGACCTTTCTGCCACCAAGCGATCGTCTGCAGAAGTACGCAGCGCCGGTCGTGCATCGCACCAAGACCATCGCCCCGGAAGACTTTGAACTTCCTGAGTATGGCGCACCGGATTCCACCCGTGCGCCGCTCAAGATTCAGGACGGCTGCAATACCATGTGCAGTTTCTGCCTGATTCCCTTTGCACGAGGCCGGGAACGTAGCCGCCTGCTCGACGATCTATTGCGTGAGGCCGAACTCCTGGCCGACCAGGGTATTCGGGAAATCGTGTTGACCGGCGTGAACATCGGACAATACCACCAGGCCGGGGCGGATCTCTGTACCGTGATCGTACGGCTGGAAGCCATTCCCGGTCTGGAACGCATCCGGATTTCTTCCATCGAGCCGACCACGGTCACCGATCAGCTGCTGGAACTGATGGCCTCATCAACCAAACTCTGTCCCTATCTCCACATCCCCCTCCAAAGTGGAGATGACAAGATCTTGGCCGCGATGAACCGCTCATACTCGACGCAGGATTATGTGCAGCTGATTACACGCGCCTTGCGCCAGATTCCCAACTTAGGACTCGGCACGGACATCATGGTCGGCTTTCCCGGCGAAGATGAGACGGCTTTCGGCAATACATTGAAGCTCGCTACCGAACTTCCCTTCGCCTATTTTCATGTGTTTCCATTTTCACCAAGACGGGGAACCGCAGCAGTGAAACTAGCCAATCCTGTCAACACCATGCAGATGAAAAATCGAACCGCCATCTTAACCAGTCTCTCGCAAGCCAAACGCCTCGCCTCTCATGACAGGCATATTGGAACAACGATCCCGGTCTTGTTCGAAGCCGGCCTCCATGACGGGTTTGCGGTCGGCACGACATCCACATTCATAAAAGTTGCGATCCCTTCGCGTTCTGAGCTTACGAACCAGATGCATTCCGTCACGATCACTGCCGCCAGCGAGCGCTGGGCTATCGGCCACATGACAGCTCAGCCGGCGGCCACGACAATGTTGCCGATGCTATGACGAACAAGACCACGCCGCATCTAGTCCATATTGAAACGTTCGGCTGTCAGATGAACGAATCTGACAGCGAGCTCGTCCGCTCATTGCTCAAAGAGGACGGGTTCGCCTTCACTGAAGACCGTGAGCGGGCGGATGTGATGCTGATGAACACCTGTGCCATCCGGGAGAACGCACACAACAAGGTCTATGGCCATCTCGGAGAATTACAGGCGGTTAAGAAAGAGCGCCCGCTGGTTGTCGGTGTATTGGGTTGTATGGCACAAAGCCTCAAAGATGAATTAACGAAGAAGGTGCCGCTGATCGACGTACTCGCCGGTCCCGATGCCTATCGCCAGCTCCCTATGTTGATTACGAATGCGTTGCAGGCCCAAGAACAGGGTTTTTCGAAGAAGGCATTCGCCCTGGATCTTTCCGAATACGAAACGTACGAAGGCGTGCTTCCTGATCGTGAAGGCGGGGTCAATGCCTGGATCACCGTCATGCGCGGCTGCGACAATTTCTGCAGTTTTTGCGTGGTTCCTTACACCCGCGGACGTGAGCGTTCACGCGATCCTCAGAGCGTTCTGGCTGAAGCCCGGCAAGCCGCGTCCCTGGGATACAAACAAATTACGCTGCTCGGGCAGAATGTGAACTCCTATCGATCCGACGACTGGGACTTTGCCGGACTCATCTCAGCTGTAGCCGACACCCCCGGCATCGAACGGGTCCGCTTTACCTCTCCGCATCCCAAGGATTACCCGCTTCCGCTGCTGGAAGCCATCGCCACGCATCCGAAAATCTGCAAGCATATTCATCTGCCGCTCCAATCCGGAAGCGACCGGATTCTTGATCTCATGGGCCGCGAGTACACCTCCGCCGAATACTCTAGGCTGGTCGACCGGATCAAGGAGATGATCCCGGACATCGTCGTGACCACCGACATCATCTGTGGATTCAGTACAGAGACCGAGCAAGACTTTGAGAGCACCTGTCGGCTCGTCGAGCAGACCCGGTTCCATTCAGCCTTCGTCTTTGCCTACTCCGAACGGAAAAACACCATCGCGGCCAGAAAGTTTCAAGACGACATACCGGAAGAAGTGAAAGGCGACCGCGTCAAACGGCTCGTGCAACTCCAGCGCGAGATCGGCGGGGCAAGAAATCGTGAATATCTTGGACAGACACTCCCGATTCTCGTTGAACGGGAAGCCACCCGCTCACCCGATCGCTGG